>NZ_FZMP01000181.1 GCF_900196725.1 Candidatus Methanoperedens nitratireducens
AATGGGGTTATTTTTCTTCGGAGATACTGGTTTAATTTTTGAGCGAATACATCAGCATACTTGCATGACCTCTCAACGTATATGATTGTAAAAATCCTCGGCGTTACTGCCTTTGCTGAGGCCTTACGCTAGCAGAACAGATATTATACCCGTCAGGAATATTGCATCAAATGTTCCTGCTCCTCCTATCGAAACTACTTTTATTCCCAAGTCAGGGATTTTTTTCAGGTTTAATATATCAACACCGATAAGGCATCCAAGCGTGCCTGAGATATAGGCGATTATAGGGGCTTCTTGAGGAGAGATTATAAGAGCCAATGCAGCGGCCAGAAATGGAGGGAGCAGCACATGAATTGATATCCCTGAACCTTTTACGGGTCTTGCTATCCTGTGGATAACGATTGTCATGACCACGATTCCTATCAGCACATCAACCAGACTTACCATTGTAGACAGAAATACGGACATAACTACCGGAATAACAGCACCTCCAAGATTAACCGCTATGAATATGCTCCGCTCGACTTCAAGAGATGAAGCGTAACTTGACCAATGAAAATCGCTCCCTTTACCTGTTATTACAGGCACACGCGACACGAGCTTTTTGATAGGGAAGTTCACATAACTGCCAAGCAGCGACAAGAAAAGAAAATAAACAGAATATTCTGGAGGAAACCCAGCTTCCTGAAAGCCATGCCAGAGATGTTTATGCTTACCAATATAAGAAGCACCACAAGAATCAAAAATAATAAGACAATAAACGATGCTTTTATCCTTGGATATATCTGATTGGACAACTCACTTAGCTCTCACAACCAGAACTGGTCTATTTGCTCTCCTCACTACTGCACAGGTGGTGCTTCCTACCAGCAATTCCCTGAACCAGCCTTTACCATGTGGGCTAATCGCTATTAATGAGACATCCTCGTCCTCAGCAGTTGAGATTATTTCTTCGGGCGGGTTTCCCACACGAACATGATCTTTCACATTAAAACCTGCTTCGCTAAGCACCTCTCTGATATCGCCAAGCTTGCTTTTCGCCTCATTGACATTTTCCTCTATTTCTTCCTCTGTCTCCCCTTTACTGACCACATTCAGAAGAACCATTTCTTTAATATCTTTTATTTCTTTCATAAACGATATTGTCTTCTTTGCAGGTTCGGAAAAATCAGTCGGCAAAAGGACTTTTGAGAAAATCATCGGGCAGAATTTTTCATGTTTCAAACCTTCCAGGTCTTCCACTAATTTATATCGCATGATAAGAAGATCTGTCTTTGCATGATGCACGACTTTTGAAGAAACGCTTCCAAGAAAGAGATCCTTTATTTTGCTTTTACCTCGTGCACCCATAACAATCAAGGAGGCTTTTTCTTTTTCCGCAGTTTCCAGAATCTCTATATAAACTTCACCTTCTGTTATCACATCCACTTTTATTTTCACTTTCAACCCAAGATTCTCGAGGTATTTTTTCTTCTCTTCCATGAGAATCTTGGCATTCTCGATATGCGGTCCATGAGTCCAGCCATGCTTTGGAGAAGGATGTGTTGCATCAACTACATGCAATAAAACAACCTCTTTTATGCCAGGAATCTCACGAATACACTCAAGAGTTTTATGTGCATACTCTGAAAAATCTGTTGGAAATAGAACCTTTTCGAACATTTTATCCTCCTTTATATTATTATTTTTGATTTCTTATATTTCAATTTACTGTTTTTGAAGCCTACACAATCTTTAGTTTCAGGATATGTCTTTATTTAAATTCCGGTTAGGCACCATATAGGAGTTTTTTGCACTTGATTTAATTTTAATGATGCCTAACCTTTAGAAGAAATAAAGATACTATATAATAGCCATGCAATCATCAATACAGCAAAGAATATGCCTATAATTACGAGTAGTATTCCTGTTCCCAGGTTCTTAATTCTCTCCTTAATTCTTTCTTTATTGATCAACTGTATTTTCATATATTGTCTCCCATACGATTTTCATCATTTTCCGGAAACCTGCAACCACATATCTTGCAGGTATGGGAGAAACCATTCTCTGTATGAAAGTACATACCTCCTGCTATCATAATAGTGTGTCCACAGTGTTTACATAACATTGTTTTCTCATCATTGTTTATCTAATTACGATATATAGTTCGGCGCATAGAGAATTATGAAATATACTAGCATTGCTACCAGACCGAGAGGCACTCCGAGCCTTGCCCATTCCTTGCTTGTTATTCCAAGCTTATTGGCTGAGATGATATTGGGTATATTGCCGGGTATAAGCATACCACCGGATACAAGCAACCCCATCAGTACGCTTTTAATCTTGATTGCCGGGTCAGGTGCGCCAGGTACTATCATGGAGGGATCGACCTCAGCAGCAGCAAGAGTAGCATTATCCAGAATTGCGGATACCATGTTCACCCAGTAAAGAGCTTCTCCTGCCATTTTGGTTACATACCACTCAATGATAGGCGTAAAGCCAGTTCCAAGAAGGACAAGAGCCATTACGAATACATACACCTTTGCTGCTCTGACGAGCACGTCCCTTATTCTCTCATGAGTGTCTTCTGTCGATACGACTTTTTCCTTTACATTATCTTTTTCTTTCTTAGAGACAATGAAAAGACCTATTAAACCGAATGCCAGCACTCCTGGAATTATATATGTGCCAAGCAGGTCAGCCAGATAGAAGAAGTCCTCCTTGAGTTTGGTCTTTATCACAATAGTAGAAAGGGGCTCTCCAATAGGGGTAAGTGCAGCTCCGAGTCCTATTGCAAAGCATGCGATTATCGTCAGGTTTATCATCGTTTTCCGATTTACCTGTAGAGCGCTAACTATCTCAACAAGTAGTAGTGCAGAGATGATAGCGGTAATCACACTTGAGAGAAGACCGAGCACCACGATGACTAAAAAGACCACTATCTTAAGTGGTATCCTGGTCAATATTTTTTGCATGATGGTGCGGATGTGCCCGCGACCGTAATGGAAGATAAGTCCTGCAAATAGTACGGCAAGCGTTATCTCGATAGGATCGATAAGTGCTTTTTCAGCCAGATTCAAGTTCCAGTTAGGTAAAGTCTCCTCAGCACCTATACCAGGGTTGGATGACGCCTTCAGGAAGATTGAGTTAATTGTTACTGCCAGTACACCCATGGAAAAAAGGAAAACCTCGAGATTGTGCTCTATTTTTTTAATCAGAAAGGGGCCTAATAGAACTATCAGGAATATGGCTAATAAGCCTCCTGCAACTGTTGAGCTAAACTCCAGGCTCATTGTACCTCTTTTCCGACTGTATTACTTCTATACTATCGATTTGAATAATTACTTTCATCATGTATTTTGCTCCTTTTGCAGGAAATAAAGCGATGTTCCAGGCAATCCTCCGCTGGTATTTCTAAATGGTCGCTTTGTATTACATTCCTGTTGCAATCAATACTGCCGCAGCACCGCAAACCAGGCTTACAACAAAGCTTGTGAGAGTATCCTTTGGAAGAACGCGCCTGAACTTGGGATCATGGAATCCCTCAATTGTGCCGCCCACACCATATGATGGAACAACAGCATTAACATAGAAAACACCCATGGTAAATACGCCCGCAACTGCTGCTGCGCTTGTTGCGCTTATCAACGGACTGTATATGCCTACCAGGACATAATAGATGAGAGAACCTCCGATTCCTCCAAGAGCAGCCCCTATTACTCCACTTACAAAACATACGGTCGGAATTCCCTGTCCCTGAGTTCCTTTTGACATATAAATGTCCTGTCGCTCACGTGTTATGGGGTCGCGTTTAACCTGGGCTGAAGCAAATGGCACTCCGACGCCATAAGCGTAAATTAAACTGGCTGCAAGCATTGCGCTCGATATCATTATCATTGAACCTACTGCTCCTGCGGCGAGTACTAAAGCCATAGGTGCATTTTCTACATTCGCGTACATATAAGCCCCTGTTATCAAGCCCACAAGCCCGGAACCTGCTGCCAGTTCCACAGTACCTGTTCCTATACCAGTAGCCTGTGCCATTGCCGCCGGTGCTCCCCCGACGGGCACAAAATGCACACCAAGACAAATAAGAGTTCCGCTGATGGCTATTAAAAGGATATTTGTTAATATTGCCGGATCAAGTAATGAAATATCCACCATTTTAATTCGCTCCTTTTTCCAGTTTCTTTAGTGTTTCTACATCGGTTTTTGTTTCAATCCAAGAACTCAAAAACGTTGAGAAGTCATCGAGACGGCTATCAAATTCCATGCTTATATTAGATGGCATATATTATTGTTCCTCCTTTTCAAACAGAAATCACCATATACGAAACCATAGTGAATGTTTGACCTGTTTGATGGACTATGAGTATTAAATGTTATAAATTTTTCGTATTTGTGATGTATTGTTATAAATTGTTAGAATTTCATTTGTCTTATCGATTTTAAAATGTTGATTTCTTCTGGTCGAGAAGAATATTGATTTATGCAAAAGGATAATATCAAGAAAAAAGAATTGAATACAAAAAGGATTAACGTATGAATAAGGAAAAACCTTTCTACAAATTGAGCTTCCTGTTAGCTATATTTTTATTTCTGCTTTCTTTTGCAGCTATAATGCCTTTCACCACAAGAGGAGAAATTCTAACTAATAAGCCTTGTACCGATGCTGGTGATGATCCATTACAGCAACAGCAATCTAAAGAAGAAAACACATACGAACAAGTTGACTGCCTACCGGCTACCAATGATAATATGATTACCTTATTCATTCTGGGACTTATCAATATTGAGGATTTAACAATGTGGGTTCTGGGAGTGGACAGAAGACTGATAGTATTGAAAATGATGCACGAAAAAAGGATGATACAGGCATCTGATATAGCAGATTCGACAGGGAGATCATTGCAGAATATAAGTTATGCAATGCGTGAATTGGAAGAAATGGGGCTGATTCGGTGTATCACTCCCGATAAGCATACATGGAAGAAGTATATTCCGACTGAAAAGGGTACAAAGATATTTGAAAAAATCAAGAAAAATCATTTCATTGAATAAATAATTATATATTTATGATTTTCTATGCAATTTACCAACCTTATATCCACAACGATTCAGGACAAAAGAAGCATAGCAACCAATAGGAGATAGAAACCTTCATGCATCCGCGCTTGGATGCCTATTTTTTCAAAACAGCGGTCCTTGACACATTCAATGCCTTAAATAGCTCTATAAACAATCATCTCTAACAAACCTCTTTTTCATAATGATAACCATAACTATTATTATTTAAATGAATAAATATATATAGCATCCGATTTTATCTAAGTAACTATAGGAAGGCTGGCTCCGGAGTGATCATCCACCACTCCCTTAAACCAGTATCTCTTACTCTCTCACTCTGACCCAAACTCAGGAGATATAAAAAATGGCAACGCAATTGATGAGATCAAAAGTCGATACCCTGAACCCGAAAGAAGGGAAAAAACTTCTGGAAAAGGAGTTAGGGGGCTGCATGGATGCAGAATATGTTTTTTCAAAAGTCACCGACATTGGCGACCATGAAATAAAAATCCCTGCGATCCTCCTGAAAAAAAATCTCAAGAACAAGGATAAGTATCCCGGGGTTACTATGCACAGCAAATGGTCTATGATCAACGGGGACATGGGTGAACGTGAAGCATGGATGTTCCTTGACATTGAATTCGAGGACCTGGGCACCCTGAAATTCAAGTTCAATCTCTTTGATGCGAATGCCAGGGAATGGATACAGACCCTGATCCTTGCAAACGGGAATGCCGTCCTGTGCGACAGGAACAAGAAAACGAAATTCGATATCGGACTCTCAAATATCCCTCTGGATATACCGCTGGCGCAGATGACTCTGACGGCTTTATTCATGGTGCGGACGAGATATGCGGTGGGCGGATAGAGAGAAAAGGGATTTTTCAATTCTCTCAAATTACTTATTGCTTTTAAAGGTTAAAAATCAGCCAATGGACAGGATTAACAAGATTGATAGGATTGACAGGATAGATTTTTACAGTTTATCCTGTTAATCCTGTTATCCTGTCAAATTAACGGATGGGTTCGTCCAAATGCAAACTTCTATCTATTATAAACTCACAATAACCAGCCGATGTCTACCATAAGCGAAAAGATACTCGGCAGAGCCGCCGGGAAGCCTGCAATAGCTGATGACTTTATAGTAGCCGATGTAGATTACGCAATGGCTCACGACGGAACAAGCGTGCTGGCTGTAAAAGCGTTCAAGGAGATGGGTATAAAAAAGGTGTGGGACCCGAAGCGAATAATAATACCCTTTGACCATATCGCGCCTGCCAATAACGAGACAGCCGCAAAATTGCAGCAGGGCATAAGAAATTGGGTAAAAGAGCAGGGCATCACCAACTTTTCTGATATCGGAGGCGGCATATGCCACCAGGTTCTTCCGGAGCAGGGGTTCGCCCTGCCGGGAAAGCTGATAATAGGTGCGGATTCGCATTCATGCACCTACGGCGCCTTTGGCGCTTTTGCTACAGGCGTTGGCGCAACAGATATGACTGAGGTTTTTGCTACAGGAAAGCTGTGGCTGCGCGTGCCGCAAACTATCAGGATAACGGTCGAAGGCAAACTGCAAAAAGGCGTGTCTGCAAAGGATATGACGCTTAATATCATCAAGAATGTGGGCGCAGATGGGGCGAACTATAAAGCCGTAGAATACTACGGCGAGACGATAAGCGAGCTATCTATCGCCGGACGCATGACTCTGTGCAATATGGCTATCGAAATGGGAGCAAAAGCCGGCATAGTACCGCCCGACGAAAAGACCTTTGAATTCCTTAAAAGGATTGCACGTGAAAAATACACGCCGGTATATGCAGATAAGGATGCACAGTATTGCGAGGAGTATAATTTCGATATCGGAGACCTGGAGCCACAGGTCGCAAAGCCTCATGAAGTGGATAATGTATTTACCGTCGCGAAAGTCGCAGGAACCCCGCTTGACCAGGTCTTCATTGGCTCATGCACAAACGGGCGTTACGAAGACCTGGAGGCTGTTGCAAGAATCCTGAGCGGCAAAAAAGTCAAAGCAAGAACGATTGTCCTGCCTGCCTCGCGCTCTGTTCTTATCAAAGCAACAGAAGCTGGCATAATCGCGACGCTCCTGAAAGCGGGCGTCATCATCGCGCCGCCGGGCTGCGGACCGTGCCTGGGAGCGCATATGGGAGTGATATGCGAGGGTGAAACGTGCCTTTCTACATCCAACCGCAACTTCAAAGGCAGGATGGGGGCTGGCGGCTTGATATACCTCTCATCGCCGGAGACTGCGGCTGCAAGTGCGCTGAAAGGGGAAATTGCAGACCCGAGGGAAGTAGTTTAGTGCTTCCTGAAAATCAATTGACTATGATAGATTGACTGGATATAAATTTGTTCTTTAATCTTTTTACATCTCAAACTCGCAGCCCGCGCCCTGCCCTATCCCCTCATCCACCCTTACATGGATTTTTGTAATATTCTCTGCACCGTTTGATTTTAGCGCTGTTGCGATACCTGATGTAAAATACTTGCATAAGTCCTCTGCACTTACGGATCTTGTGGGCAGGAACACGACATCCTCTGACGGCAGCACATATTTCTTTTCACTCTCTATTATTTCAATGGACACGCTCCCTTTTTTCTCTATCCGCAGGCGCGGGTCTTGCTCTGCTATCAGGACCCTGTGGTCAAGCCTGTCGCAGATAGTATTGACGATCCCTTTAACCTGCTCAAAATCGATGATGAACTCCCCCACCTGCTCGCCTTCTATTCGCACGCTGATCGCATATGTATGTCCGTGCAGGCAGCCGCATTTCGGGTGATTCGGAATGAAATGGCATGCTGAGAACCGCAGTTTTGCCATCCAGCCGTCTATCTCAATGAACATGGGATTGGCTTAATTACTCCGGCGGGTATAATCCTTTTGCCAGGTTTACTTTCACAGAGCTTACATTTGTTTTATATCCCTGTATATCGTCAATTGATGCATGGACTCGGTAGATTCGCTGTTCAGCGGCAGTGATTCCCTCTGCATCCTGTGCAGGGGCGCAAAATTATTATGCGGCAAAGACAGGTGTCCTGTTCTTATCAAATTCTATTCCAGCGTTAAAGTCAAGCCGCTCACTGACAGCCTGAACATCGACGGCTCCTCTCCGCCCGGAGTATTCGTGGGCAGGATAGGATACCCGTATGTCTCTGTGGGCCCGCTCATCCCTCCATCGCACGGCGATACAACACTTCTCGATACGCCTGAGATGTGGATCGGCAGAAGTATCGATGATATCGTGGACTTCCGCTCCCAGCTCGTGCGGGGAAAACATCTTGTGCATATAAGAGACCTTGAGAGCAGCCACATCATAGAAGCTACGCGTGAGATGGCTCTGTGTTCATCGCCTATCGATGTTGAGGCTGAGTTCTTAAAAAAGCCAAGCGCAAGGCTTGTTCTCGATGACGAGGTGCAGCCCTTCGGACCGACGGCGCCGCTTAAGAAAATTGATGTTGGAAACACGAGATTTGACCAGAAGATGGAAAAAGCATATTGTGATACCGACTTGAAAGCAAAAGAGGCTGTGCTCTCGCTCTATAAGGACGGGACCCTGGTTTCAAGCATCCAGAAAGCTTTCAGCGTCGGCGCTTTCGGCGAGGGCAAAGCGCGCCGTTTTGTTCCGACACGGTGGAGCATCACGGCAGTGGACAGCATGGTAGGCGCTCATCTTATGGAGAAAATGAAGGATTTCCCGTTGATCAACGAATACCTTGTTTTTGAATCCTGGCAGCTGGATAACAGGTTCGTTGTCCTTATGATGCCGCGCGCCTGGAGCTATGAGCTTATAGAGGCATGGTATCCCAATACTGTCTGGAACCCGTTCGGGAAGGAAGTTGCGATAATGTCCTCATCCGAAGGTTTTGAAGGAAGAACGACCTACGCGGAGATCGGCGGCTGTTACTATGCGGCACGGCTTGCGGTGAATGAATATCTCGTGAAAGAAAGAAGGCAGGCGCGAGTGGTAATACTCAGAGAAGCGCATCCCGGCTACATAATGCCAGTCGGGGTGTGGAACGTGAGAGAGAATGTGAGGGCTGCGCTGAAAACACAGCCCGGGAAATTCCCGTCTCTGGATGAGGCTTTTAAATATATTTCCACAAGGCTTGTTATCCCGAAGGAGAGGTGGATAAAGGAGAGTACTGTGTTGAAAGAGACATTGTTCCAGCGCGGGCTTGAGGATTTTTTTGGTAGATAGAAAAATGATAAAAGAAATAAAAGTCAAAACCGCCCTCTCCCCTTCGCAACTTCCGGGTCTTGATTACGCCCTCAATCCTTACAGGGGCTGCGCGCACGCCTGCATATATTGTTATGCGCCATCGGTAATTTACTGGGACAAAGGAAAATGGGGTGACCTTGTTGAGGTAAAAATAAACCTTCCGCGTGTTTTGTCAAAAGAACTCAGGACAAAGAAAAAAGGCGTTGTGGGGCTTGGTACTGTGACAGACCCTTACCAGCCAGCCGAGAAAAAATATGAGATAACCCGCAGGTGTCTTGAACTTCTGCAGATGCACGACTTTCCAGTGTGCATCCAGACAAAATCCTCTCTTGTCCTCAGGGACATGGATTTGTTGAAGAGATTCTCAAAGATCGAAGTGGGCATAACGCTCACATCGCACGATGACATCGTGCGGCAAAAACTTGAGCCCGGCGCGCCGGCTGTCCAGGAGAGGCTGAATGCGCTGGAGGAGCTTCGGAAGAACGGCATAGATACATGGGTATTCATGGGACCAGTGATGCCTTATATTACAGACGTTGAATTGCTCCTCAACGTTATTGCAGATGTGAAACCTAAGTATGTGCTTGTGGACAGGCTGAGGTTGAAAGAAGGGATATGGGATTGCGTCACGGATTTCCTTAAAAAGTATGACTCGCAGTTGATTAACGAATATGACCGGATCTTTCAAAAGCATGGGGAATATTATGGGGAGGTTCTGGAGTTAATAAAAGCGGGCAGGGAATCGAAATATAAAAACCTGCCTGTTAAAACATGGGATGTATCCGGTGTCGTCCCGTAACATCGCCTGAAAAATTGAAGATTAAAATATTCCTCGATATCCGCTATGATATCAGGATGAGGATTTTAAGAGCCGTTTCTTTATTTCCTGCATCGCAACGGCTGGCTCTTTTTTCTCCCATGCGCGCCGTACCAGTTTATCACCCAGGAGCGATGAGACCTGTGAGATCCTCTCATCCACCAATTTTAATTTATGATTTACATCAGGTCTGACAAGCGGCGGCTCGATTTTTCTCTCAGCCTTATCTGCCTGCAAGGTGCGCGAGACATCAGGTCTTTTCCTGTCATCAGTTGTAAGGGACGCGATAGCCTTCTCCCAGTCCTGCGCCCATGGCGCCTCTGCTACTGGAGTATGTTTCACATCTGTTCTTTTAACTCCGATAGCCTTTACATGGCACGCTCTCTCACATGCGCCGCAGTAGGTGCAGAAATCCTTCACAACATCAATCTTCTTATCCGAAGGGATGATCCATGCTTTTGAAGGGCACACGTTGAAGCACCCATGACAGCCTACAGGATCGCAGCCTTTAAGTTTTGCGTCTATCAGCTCAATATCACCCTCAAAAGGCTTTGTAACAACCGCCGCATCATACGGGCATACCGCCTCGCACCAGCCGCAGCGTGTGCATTTGTCGTTATCTACTTTGATGTTCCCAGTGAGCTTCGGCGCGAATTTTTTTATATCATGCGGGTCAAAATCCCCTTTCACTTTTATCGCCTCTTCAGGGCAGAAAGGGACGCAGATGCCGCAATAGTCGCACTTCGCCCTGTCAACCAGCAGGTTATCAAAAGGCATGAGGTCATCGGCTTTTGATTTTTTCTCAACGAGCACAAATGCCGGGCACAGGTCCGCGCAGGCGCCGCATAAAGTACATTTGTCCATATCCACTTCGATCTCACCGGTCTTTCCGGGTTGGAACGGCGCTACTGTATCTTTTTTCGGGAATGCCAGTTCCACGCTGATAGCCTCTTCGGGACAGGCTTTCTTGCATATAAGGCAGGGCAGGCACTTATCATTGAACACAACGCTTGAATCAAGATGCGGGAACTCTGCAAGTTCAAAGATGTTCCTGTCGTTCACCGACATATTAAAAGCCTTTACGGGACAGAACGATGCGCACATACCGCAGAACGAGCACCTGGTATGGTCTACGATAACAGGAGGAGCGTCAAGGCCGGTGGCAATCTCGATTATCGGTCCGGGCTCTATTGCTTTTTTGGGGCAAACCTCGACACAAATACCGCAGCCATTGCAGCGTTTATAATCGTAATCCAGGACTCTCTTTGATTTCCCTGTTTTCTGGGTGAACAGGAAGTGCGAGCCATTTACCTCGCTATCCACAGTAATGTCAAGATTTTGTTCTTCGCTCATTCCTTAAACTCGCTCCCTATAGGTCCTGTTTCTTTCAGTTGCTTCACGAAATCCTTTATAGTGCCTGCGAACTTCTCACCTTCGCTTGCAGCTATCCACTCAACACGCAGCCGCCTCTCATCAAAACCCATATCGACAAGCAGCTTTGACAGCACATCCATCCTCTGGAGGGCGCAGTAGTTCCCTATGGTATAATGGCACTCGCCGAGCCTGCATCCTGCCACAAGCACGCCGTCAGCCCCCCGCCGCAGAGCCTCAAGGACAAATGAGGGGTTCACTCTCCCGGCGCACAGTACCCTGATGTTCCTGATGTTTGTGGGATATTGCAGCCTCAGGGAACCTGCAAGGTCGGCTGCTGCATATGAGCACCAGTGGCAAAGGAAACCGATAACAAGCGGATATTCGTTAATTTCCCGCGTAGCTTCCCTTATCTGAGCCATTATCTGGTCATCCGTATAATTCCGGAGCTGGATCGCGCCGTTAGGGCACGCTGCGCTGCACGCGCCGCATCCCTGGCATTCTAACTCATCGGCGCTGGCTTTTTTATCTGCTACTTTAATACGCCCGAACTTGCATACGCTCTCGCAGATACGGCATCCGTCGCACAATTCAGGCAGTACGTAGGCGCTCATGGGTTCTATCTCCAGTTCGCCTTTATGCAGCAGGCTCTCAGCCTTGGCTGCCGCGGCGCTTCCCTGTTCGATGGACACCTGTATCTCTTTGGCGCCCGAGGCGCATCCTGCGATGAACACGCCTTTTGTGTGCGTCTGTACAGGGCGCATCTTGGGATGTGCGCTCTGGAAGAAACGGTCGGGGCGGGTGGAGAGGTTCAGCATCTTTCCCAGTGCCTGCGCATCCCTGTTAGCCTCCATGCCGACTGCCAGCACAACCAGGTCATACGGCTCGCGGCAGGTTTCTCCCATGAGAGTGTCCTCGTAGCGGATGAATGTTTTACCTTCCGATTCCTCCACTTCCGCCACGCGTCCGCGAACGAATGAGATGCCCCTCTCCTGGGCGCGCCTGTAATATTCTTCGTACATCTCGCCGCCTGCGCGGATATCGATGTAATGAATTGTTATTTTTGCATCAGGATATTTTTCCGAGATGAGGATGGCGTTCTTTATAGAAGCCATGCAGCACACTTTTGAGCAGTATGGATTTCCCACCTGCTCGTCCCTTGACCCGACACACAGGATGAAAGCTACGCTTTTTACATCTTCTCCTGTTGAGGGGGAAACTACCCTGCCGTGGGTGGGACCTGCCGCGCTGAGCATACGTTCAAGTTCAAGGCTGGTTACGACGTTCCTGTACCTGCCGTGCCCGTATTCTTCTTTCCGTGCGGCATCAAAGGGCTGGTATCCTGTTGCAAGGATAACTGCGCCAACATTGAATTCGAATTTTTCCGGTTTCTGTGAGAAGTCAACAGCCTCGGCGGGGCATGCAAGCCTGCACAGGTCGCAGCCCACGCAGTGCTCATCGATGCACGCCACCAGCGGCACAGCCTGCGCAAAAGGTATATAGACGGACTTCCGCCTGCCTATGCCGAAATCGAACTGGTTCGGCACTTCGATCGGGCAGACGCGGGCGCAGATATCTATGCACCCTTTGCACTTCTTCTCGTCAATGTAGCGCGGTTTCTTTACTCCAGTGATATTGAAATTGCCCGCTTTCCCTTCTATGTTCGTTACTTCGGAATAAGTATAAAGCGTGATATCCGGATTATTCTGGACTTCTGACATCCTGGGAGCAAGAACGCACATAGAGCAGTCGTTTGTAGGGAATACCTCGTTCATCAAAGCCATCTTTCCGCCAATAGTTGGCTCCTTCTCAACAAGATGCACTTTGACGCCCATGTTAGCCAGGGAAAGAGCAGCCTCAATCCCGGCTACGCCAGCCCCGATAACCAGGACATCCTTATTTGCAGGCACGGTCCTCTTATCAAGAGGGGTAAGCAGCGCCACGCGTGCCACACCCATCGATACAAGGTCTTTGGCTTTCTGTGTTGCAAGGCTGTGTTTATCCGCATGCACCCATGACCCCTGTTCCCTGATATTGACCATCTCAAGAAGATGGGGGTTGATGCCCGACTGCTCAAGCACGCGCCTGAATGTTATTTCATGGAGGCGCGGCGAGCATGCCGCTACCACAATCCTGTCAAGCTTATGCTCGGCTATGTCTTTCTTAATCTGTTCCTGCCCGGCATCGCCGCATGCGAAAGTAATATCGCGGGCAACAGCAACATCTTTTAATCGCTCTGCATGTTTCCTTACTTCCTCAACATCTATAGTGCCTGCTATGTTCGACCCGCAATGGCAGATATATACACCTGTTTGCATCAGTTCTCCAGATTCTTAATGATTATTGATGATATATAGCTTTTGGCTTATATTAACGTGCATTATATGCTATTTATAGTTATTTACTCTTTCGAGGGTTGTGTTAACTTCATTAAAATAAGCCGAAACAAGATAATCAACCACTGAGTCGGCTATGAATGCGGTTCATAAATGAATATAAAAAGCAATACAAAAACAGGCGTTAACAACGAACTGGTACGAACTCGTACTAACTCGGGTTGCGTGAGTTCGTGTCAGTTCGTACCAGTTCGTTGTTTAAACAGTGCCTGTTTTCATACCGGTGCACAGAGGGACAGAGCGAAAATATCATGAATGAGACTATGATTTAAAGTTAACACTATCCTTTCTATCTGTTTAACACTATAAAATACAGCAGAAACTCTTGAATACTGACCGGGGAATGCATTTGCAAATGCCCATCAGTTGGAAAAAATAGATAAATGAAGCACTCTATCATTAAATGGATGATCCAGAGTTATCCCGATATAAAAAACAAGCTCATAAGCTTCATACGCTCGAAAGTGGAAGGTGCTGGCGCAAAAGGCGCGGTTATCGGTTTAAGCGGGGGAATCGACTCTACGTTAACCGCATATCTATCAGTAGAAGCCATCGGTCCTGAAAATGTACTGGGAATACTGATGCCCGAAAGTGGCATGACATCCAAAGAGGACATCGATGACGCACTGGAGGTCGTAAAGCTCCTGCACATTGAGCACAGGGTAGCCGAGATATCAAAGGTCTTACAATCTTTTTCATCTGTTATCCCTGATTTTGATATAACAGCCAGGTCAGCGAACGGGAACCTGAAGGCGCGAACGCGGATGTGCATATTGTACTACCACGCCAACCTGATGAACCTGATGGTCGTTGGGACCGGGAATAAGACAGAACTGCTTCTCGGTTATTTTACAAAATACGGCGACGGCGGGGTGGATATAGAACCCATAGGCTGTCTTTATAAGACGCAGGTCAGGGGTCTTGCGCGGCAAATGGGTGTACCTGCAAAGATTATTGATAAAGTCCCGACAGCAGGCTTATGGCAGGGGCAGACCGATGAGGGAGAGCTTGGTGTTACTTACGAGATAGCTGATAAAATCCTCACCATGCTTGTGGATGAGAAACGGGAGATTTCTGATATTAAGAAAAAATTCCTACCTGAGCAGGTGGACAGGCTGGTGAAACTGATGCGGGCTAATGAGCACAAGAGGATGCCGCCGGAGGCATGTCAAATCTGACCAGCGGTTTCGCCAGGTGCCTGCGCGCCGAAGGCGGTACTTCGTAGAACCCAGGCGAAATGTTCCTCTGCAAACTTTCCGTTACAGGTTCTTTCCTTGTCGCGCCGCATTTCTCGCACCTGTAGCCCTGCCCCCTGCCCATGGATTTCATCCGTTTCCCGCAGCAGAGGGGATTTCTCGATTCATACAGGTTCAGTGAGTTGATCTTGATCTTCTCAAGGTTAAGTGTGCGTTCTTTTACGCTTCCGTACACTGTCACCTCATCTCCGGCGCGGAGCTGCCTTATTAAGTGGCGGAATCCTTTCGTGGGCTCAAAAGCAGCGCACTCCAGCGCGGCGCAGGTGTCCGAAATTTCAAATATAACATGCCCGCCTTCGATTGTTTTGGGCGCTTTGCTGACTCTGCCGTCAAGAATATACGAGCGGTCATCCTGGACGTCGCTGATTTTTGCACTGATAAGATGCATATCAGTATTCTGGTTTGTCTTATAGACCACATGCCTTTCAACAGGCTCGCTCTTTATCATCAAAAAAGCACACCTCACCGCGTCTTCGCTTCTTCCGCGGATGCCAAACAGGATAGGGTCGGGCGAATGGGGAGCGAACACGATACGCTTGTTCTCATAGTCTGCCGTGTCCCATGTGCCGGGGGTCGCAGCGGCAGCCCACACTGAATCTTCATCCATCCATCTTGGCGTGCCCCACCTCTCTTTTTCCCGGTAGGCAATAAGCTCAAATGTAGGATCAGGAAGACCGCACAGGGCAAAGCCCGCTGCAGCAAGAGCACCGATAAGACCTCTTTTGTTCTTATATCCCCGGTAGCTTATCCCGTGGCGCGCGAGCAATTCCAGGGCTTCATGGATTTCCAGCACATCCTGCACGGCGCGCATGGAAAATAAGGAGAGGTCGTTTTGCATCCGCTGTGGAGTCTTCTCAATGAAAACTACCCCTGGGTTTGTGTTCTCTTCAGAAAAGACAGCCATTTCCTCAAGCGTGGAAGTAACTAATTGTTTAACATTTTCTGCGTCTGCGCTGCGATTCAGTTCAACAGGAAGAGCCAGGGCGGCATTCCCCCGTGTTTTATACTTTATATTCGGGTTCAGGCGGATCAACAGTGGATATCCTTTGATCGTCCCGTAGCCCTTGAGTTTCTCGATGAGCACGGCTGTAAGATACGTCGTGCACATGCCGTTTTTTGAATCCGTGTCATCGAGCCCTATAATCATGGAACCTCACTTTTGCAAACCTGTATAATAAACTTTGGCAACCATTTATATAGAAGTAGAAACAATCAAAATTTGATGAACAAGGAATTGCTTATAAATAAAGTTATCGGCATTTTGATCAATGCTGGTTTTATCATCTCGGACCGCTGCGATATCCGTCCCAGGAGTTTTGACCTTGCAGCGCGGCGTGATAAACTGCTGCTTTTGATCAAAGTACTGTATAATATCGACGGCTTAAACGAAGAAACAGCCGAAGAGATGCTGTTCCTCTCAAAGCATTTGAACGGGAGCCCTGTGGTCATAGGCGAGAAAACGCGCGACCACTCCCTTGAGACGGGCGTGGTTTACTTCAGGTACGGGCTTCCTGCCTTTGATATCGACACATTGAATGATTACTTTATTGAGAATTCCCCGCCCCTTATCTATGCCGAGCACGGCGGTCTATATGTAAATATCGATGGGGCTACTCTTAAAGAAGAGCGCATCAGGAAAAGTATCTCACTCGGAGCCCTTGCATCCTCGCTTGGCGTCTCCAGAAGAACGATAAGCAAATACGAGGACGGCGAAATGGCAGCCAGCGTAGACGTAGCAATGCGGCTTGAGGAGATACTTAACAAGGGGTTCGCACTCGCAGTAAGCTTATTTGAGAAGCGTCTTTTGCCTGAACTCCAGAGGCAGGACAGCCTGACGCTTGAGAACGTTAAAAAAGAATCCTCAGACATACTAACTCTCCTTCAGGACATGGGGTTCGATGTCCTGCCTATCTCACAGGCGCCGTTTGATGCCGTGTCCATATCTGCGAACAAAAGGGATAAGAACGCCACGATACTGACGGGAATAGGTGAATATACTACCACAACGATAAAAAAAGCTCATCTTATGAGCAGCATTTCTGAGGTCGCACACACACAGTCGCTCGTTGTAGTACATGGAGCCAGTAAAACCAAAAATATCGAAAGGACTGTTATGGTGGAAGACAAAGAACTTAAAAAATACAGCGATAAGGACGATTTCATAAACCTCTTGCAGGAACGGGGACGAAAGGTCAAGGTCTCATAGCGAATATGGCTGAGAAAATCGACTGGTATAATGAATTCGTAGACCTGAACTATACTCCTGCAAAAGACGACCTTGTCTGCCTTTACTATTTTGAGCCGGCAAAAGGGATAAGCGCCGAGGAAGCTGTCGGGAGGATAGCCTCAGAGAGTTCCGCCGGCACCTGGACCACGCTTACCAGGCTGCCTGAGAGAGTGGCTAAGATAAAGGCGCGTGCTTTTGAACTGAACGGCAATTACGTTAAAGTAGCCTATCCGATAGACCTCTGGGAACCCGGGAATGCGCCTCAACTGCTAAGCGGCATCGCAGGCAATATTTTCGGAATGAAAGCACTTCGAAACCTCAGGTTGATAGATGCCTCGCTTCCGGAAAATTATATTAAAAGCTTCAGGGGACCGCATCATGGCATTGCGGGTTTGAGGTCTCTCCTTAAAATTGAAAAACGCCCGCTCACAGGCGCTGTGCCAAAGCCAAAGATCGGTTTTAGCGCGGAAGAACATGCGGAGGTCGCATATGAAACATGGATGGGCGGCTTTGATCTTGTTAAGGATGATGAGAACCTGACCTCCACTTCTTTTAACCGCTTCGAGGACAGGGTAGAGCGCATGGCAAAATTAAGGGACAGGGCAGAGAAGGAAACCGGGGAGCAGAAGGATGCCCTTCTTAACATCACAGGCGAGACAAAAGAGATGATGCGCAAGGCAAGGCTGCTTCATGACTCCGGATGGAGATTTGCCATGATAGACGTCGTCACATGCGGGACTGCGGCAGTCCAGACGATGCGTGAAGAATGCGGCGACCTCGGTATAGCCATACATGCCCACCGCGCCATGCATGCGGCGTTTGACCGCAATCCCAAACACGGCATTTCGATGTATTTTTTAGCAAAAATGATGAGATTGATAGGAGTTGATGAGATCCATGTGGGAACCGCTGTCGGAAAACTCGTAGGCACTAAAACGGAAGTTACCCGGATCGCCACTATGCTGCGAAACCGCGATGTAAAAGCGGAAGATATGCTCCCGCAGAACTGGGGTACGATAAAGCCTGTGTTGCCCGTCTCTTCAGGAGGTCTTCACCCTGGCCTGGTACCTACAGTAATGAATATCCTTGGGAACGACTGCGCGCTCCTCGTTAGCGGCGGTATCCACGGGCACCCGGAAGGTACGCGCGCGGGCGCTATGGCAGTGATGCAGGCGATCGAGGCATCTATGGAAGGGACGGACTTAAAAGAATATGCTGCAAAACACAGGGAATTGCAGCAGGCGCTGGATAAATGGGGATATTATAGACCTAAATAGGTTCGAACCAATCGGCAGGTTTCAGGATGCCGTTAACTTAACGTTAATGTCCAGACACCTGTTGGGGTAAAACTGATAAACATTTCATCACAGTTATAAAATAAACTACTCCTATGCATTGTGAAATTTGGCAGATGATATTTCATTTTGTACTATGGGTTTACCCCCAGTGGGTCAGTGGACATTAACCTTAAGTTAACAGGTGGTTACCAATTCATAG
>NZ_FZMP01000128.1 GCF_900196725.1 Candidatus Methanoperedens nitratireducens
GATATCCAACATCTGAAATTTGAAGGATATGTTTATGAGCCTAAGAACGGGGAGATACGATATGCATTATAGAGACTTTTCAAACGTTAATTTTGCCCCGAAGGGGCTTTCTTGAACGATTATTGTAATTCCATGTTCTCTGATATTTTGCATGAGCTTTGCGCTGTATTCATGGAACTCTTCGCCTTCAACTTCAGCATTTATGAACACACTGGCATCTATGCAATACATATTATCTTCTAGCTTCAGATACTAACTGCCAGCTTGGTTTTTTGCTCTTCCAGTCACGGGCTATTTCCTTGCCTACAGCGTGCAACTTATCCCAAGCCTTTGGATCTTTTTTCTCCATTGTTGCACCAAGTGTTCTACGCATGGCATTCAGTTCTGTTTCAAGAGCTTCTATTCGATTCTTAAGAATCTGTGTGGGATTTTCCATTCTTGCACCTGAATTATAATGGTGAACACAATATAAAATAGTTATCTGTTAAGAAACGATGGTGTTAACTTAATTGGTTTAACAACTAACTCGTGCGAACTCACAACGAACTCACTGTTAAACCTTGTAACAGGTTTAAACAAACCCAGCCCGGCTAATCATCGAGTCCGTATTAGTTCGTTGTTTGTAACTAAAGACTAATTCCAAAAATTGATAATGTATAACATCTCTTTCTTAAGTTAACAGAATCTCATAATGATACCATAGACTTATTAACTATTAGTGCATACAATTCTAAGGGTGAGATATTTATGGAGGACTTATCTTCTGAAGATATAGATATGATAGTAAAAAAGGTCTATGCAAAAATCTCTGAAGCTATGCTGAGCAGCGGGACTGCTGGGCCAACTAAGTGCCCAGAAGGTTATACACATGGATGCCCAAGTCAAACTGTGTTTGGATGTGATATAGGATCATTTGTGTGCAAAGGTAAAGGTTTCAAATGCTCCCCTCAATATGTAGGATTTGAAGGAATTGAAAGGATATAACGACCCAATATATTTATAAGTTGGGCAGAGGTAAAATTCAGCAGTAACGCAAACGAAGATTCATATCTTGATGGTAAGGTATCATGTAAGGTATCATGCAGAGAGATATAATAAATGAGATTAGCAGTACTTTATTAGACCCTGCTAACTTAACCTCTTTTTGCACGAGCTTAAAGGAAGAGTTCAATTATACTGCAGAAGATAGCAGAAGCCTCATTTATCAAGTAACTAAACAAATAAATGCAAAATTATTTCCCTCAATTACTGCGTTAGAGCTGACGGTGACAGAAGAATGTAACCTGGAATGCACATATTGCTTTGAGAAAGACATGACTGGACGCAAGAAGATGTCTCTCAAAGTAGCTCAAGCAGCGATTGATCTTCTATTTGATTATTCTCAGGAGGAGGAAGATCTGTATATAACTTATTTCGGTGGAGAACCGCTTCTAAACTTTCCTTTAATAAAATCTATTACTGAATACGTAGAGAAAAAGGAAGAACTCTCAAGGAAGAGAGTAGAATTCAGCATGACTAGTAATGGGGTACTCCTCAATGAGTCAATGGCAGAATACCTTGCAAGGCATAAGATAAAGGTCCTCTTAAGTATCGATGGATCTAAATTATCACATAATCTGTGCAGAGTAGATAAAAAAGGACGCGGCACCTTTGAAAGATCAATAAAAGGATTGGAAATACTTAAGAAATTTCAGCCGTGGATAGGAGTAAGGATGACTGTCGTACCTAATAATGTGCAAAGATTATTCGATGATGTAATAGAGCTTCACAATCTAGGCATAAACCAATTTATCATTTGCCATGTCACTGGAATAAAATGGTCTAAAGAGGATATTGAGTCCTTCGGTTTGCAGATGAGAAGAATAGCGCATTGGTATCGGGAAAAATCCAGCCAAGATCTAAGGATATCTGTGCTGGATGAGGAAGATGATGGATTAAGCTTTTTTGGTTGTCGTGCTGCCAGAAATAGCATATCTGTATCTGTTGACGGAGAGATATCTCCCTGTTCAAAAATTCTATCTTTAAATAATAAACGATTGTTATACAAGCTGGGCGATGTTGAATACGGCCTGATTAATGTTCTTAACAGAGCAGAGTTAATAAGCTGCTCAAAGCTTCGATCTGCTTGTAATGCGCTTCAGATAGCTGAAAGTTTCAGAGGAGGCTGCTTTGCAGCCAATTATGAGGATAATGGCAACATATTCCAGCCAAGTATTCAGGATCATATATTCTCATTACAATATCGGTCTATATCATGAAGACCATTACTAATGGCGACTATCTTGGTGAATCTAAGGCATTACCGAAAA
>NZ_FZMP01000182.1 GCF_900196725.1 Candidatus Methanoperedens nitratireducens
AAAAGAACATAAAGACATATTGCGCATAAAGTTTCTCGGAAAAGGTGACCCTAACTCAAAACCCTATAGAAAAGCCTGGTAAAACAGACGATTAAACTCAGCAGTTGGTGTCGATCGTTCCCATGCTTCAATAGATGTAATGACAACTGCCGCAAGGAATTTCTTAAGAAAATACAACTCTATTTATGCGACTTAGCTTAGTGATATACTTATAAACATCACTATAAATAGATTAGGACATGTGGTATATATAGAAGAATATTATACAGTAGATGGTAGCGGGAATCCTAAGTATGTTCTGTCGAATAAATATTATGATAATAATATAACATATAATGATATATCATTTCGAATACTAAGACCGTTCTCTCGCTCAGGGGAATTTTATAGTTTAGTAAAAGGTGTAGTGATATTTGATGATAAAAGAGTAAATGAAAGATGGATTAGAACTGAAAACGGCACTCATCTTACATATAATGAAGAAGACGAGGATATAGCAAAGAAGATAAACGAAAATATAGATAAATTTGAGATTGAAGATAAGTCTCTTATTGCAAATTTATCAGCGACATACAAATTTACAACTCCTGATATTGCTATATATGAAGTAGATATCACAAGTACAGGAAATGAAAATTATGTATCATTAAGGATTGATTCGCTTAAAGGTATTCCTGTTTTTGCAAAAAGGTTTCCTGGAGCAGTATATCAATACCTGGATATATCATTAGATGCACATCAGATAAAGGAAATCGCCATAAGATATAAAGTGGAAAATTCCTGGATAAATAACAACGACGTATCAGTAGAAAATATCAAATTATTTAGATGGAATAATACAGACAATAAATGGTACGGATTGAAAACCAAGATAATAAATAAAGATATCAATTACACGTATTATGAATCGGAGGCAACAAATATGTCTCAATTCGCAATAGCCGGATTGAGAAATATTGTTACAACTATCAATCGAACTACAAATTTGACAGATAATTTCAATGTATTAACCAAGACAAACACCATTACTCCCATACCTTCTTCAACAGTTACTAAAAAAACAGAACCAAATACAACAGAAGTTCCAATAATAGAAATGGTAAAAAGATTCTATCGATTCTGGCTGTCAGTTGCATCCAAATTTGATAATATGATTAAGTATATAGGTATCTATGAGGCTTGACTCTTATCTTGTTGAGATCGGGAATCTGGGCTCCCGGGGGCGCGCAAAACGCTCAATTACCGAGGGATATGTGAAAGTTAACGGCAGGGTAGTCACCAAGCCCTCGTTTGACGTTGCGTACTCAGATAATGTTGAAGTATCGGGAGGACTGGATAAACCCGCAGGTTACTGGAAACTTAAAGAGATACAGGAAAAGACCGGCATCATAAAGGATGGGGATAGCGTGCTGGATATCGGCTCAAGCGCAGGAGGATTTCTCTTGTTCGCTTCCGGGATCGCCTCGCATGTTCACGGTATTGAGTTCAGCCAGGAATTTCGCTCTGAACTTGGAAAAATAGTTCATGAGCATCCCAATGTAACGGTCGGGTTCGGGGATGCGTTCACAATGCCATTTGAAAAGGAAAAGTTCGATGTCCTGCTCATTGATATCACAGTAAGCCCCTTATCTTCGATAAAAGCCCTTGAGAACGTACTTGGGGCATTAAAAAGCAGCGGCAGGCTTCTGCTGGTTGTGAAATTGCCAAAAAAAAGGATAGGGACCCAATCCTGAGGAAGCTGTCTTTCCTGGGGCTGGAAATCGTTGAAGTAATTGAGCCGGAGAAGAAAGAAGCGTATATCATGGCAAGGAAGACTTTACAATATCCTAAAAAAATTGAATAGATTGAATAGTTCAAGAGGATTGGATTTTTAAAAATTAAACTATGTCCATTAAGGTGGCGAATCAGATGGCAGAGCTGTCGGTTAGGTTGTTGGTTAGGTTGTTGGTTAGGTTGTCGGGCTGGCTGTAGGACTTTCTGTCGGGCTGGCTGTTGGGCTGGCTGTTGGGCTGGCTGTGGCATTGACTGTCGGGCTGGCTGTGGCATTGGCTGTCTGGTTAGCTATCGCTGTAGGCTCAGGAGTTGCAGTCTGGTTGGCTGTCGCTGTAGACTCAGGCGCTGCTGTTTGATCAGGATTCTGCGAAGATGCTTGCCCATTTTGTGTTGCGTAAAGAGGGCCCGTGCCTTCATAACGAGGAGGGGTCTTATTAGCTGTGGCATTTATTATAGAAGTTGGGGGCGATTTAATAGTGTCGACTGTATTGATTCTTACATTTTGAGTTACAGTATCAGTCTCCTGTGAGCTAAGTAACATAGTACCCACAAGTACTATAGGGTATGAAGGTGCCTTTAACTGCAGAACCCCATCTGTCTCCCCGGGCTGTAAGTCTCCTAAAATCAGTTTATCAACTTCAATACCAAAATTAGATTTAGTCCCAAAAAGAGGTAACCCTGTTATTTTAATTGTGGCATTATGAATCGTATTAGGAGCCGACGATTTGACTGCGAATGTAATATTATAATTGTCATTAACCCTGACATTTTCTGGATAAGCTAATCCAAGTGATATAACACCACTCTCTGATACAGCCACATTTTCAATCATCCTGGAGGTATTATTTATCTTCCCGGAAGACATACCCTGGGCAAAGAAATAGAACATTCCGCCTGCAAGGAACAGCATTCCCACAAGGAAAAAAGTCTTTGCGAGCTGGATTTTAAGGCCCTTCTCTTCCCGGAAAGTCTCTTTTATCCTGAAAGCAAGGTACAGTGTTATTGCTGACAGTGCTATTATTGCGAATGTAACCGCAATTCCGATCCCAAGTATCTCAAAATTCATTATTCTAGTTCCTCCCGTTTAGGTTTTTCCCATCGCATAGCGACGCTAAGTAATTCTTCGATTAATGCCATAAGACCTACACCATCTATAAAGACGTTATAGAACAGGTACAGGGGACTTGCAATTATCTCTCTTATTTTCGGCATAGGGTCTAAGAGAACAGCATATGCCGAAATCCCGATAGTTAACGCCCAGTATACCAGCATCCCCCAGGTCAGCAAATTCAAATCATAGCTGGAAGAGCTTACTATATAACTGAAAGTATCAGCAAGCAATATGAAAAGCAAGAACATGTTCATTAAATACGAGCTTACCCCCAGCCACATGAGAGGCACTCCGAACATTCCGGCTGTACCATATTTAGGGTTAAGATACATTCCCTGATACTTTGATAGTACCTGCGGAATGCCCCGATACCATCTTCTTCTCTGTTTCAGGAAATCCTCTATGCTCTCAGGCGCCTGTGTGAAGGCTATTGCGCGGGATTCGTACTCCACATGATAACCTGCTTTCAGGATTTTCATAGTAATGTCAAAATCCTCGGCAAATGTATCCGACGGGAAGTAACCCACTTCATGAATGACCGTGGTCTTCAGGGCTGCTATGGCGCCAGGCACTATCATAACACAATGCAGCACAGACTGGGACTTTCTTATAAGGTTTATGGACGTGGTGTACTCAAGCGATTGCAGGGTTTTTAATAAGCCGGTGGGCTTGTCTATCTTTACATTGCCCGCCACCGCGCCGAGGCGAGGATTACCGGAAAAGCGTCTGGCTATCCAGGTGAGGGCATCGGGATGTAACTTTGAATCGGCATCAACTGTAATCACTATCTCCCCCGAAGCATTCTTGATGCCTGTGTTAATGGCACCGGGCTTTCCCGTATTTTTCTGACGTATGACTTTTACTCCCTTTTCCGAATATTTCCATGCCTCATTAAAAGTATTATCCGACGACCCGTCGTCAACCACTATGACCTCATAGTCCGGATAATTTAAATTCAGCATGGATTTTATGCTGCTGGCTACCGTTATCTCTTCGTTATAGGCTGGAATGATTATCGACATCTTAGGGAACCTGTCGATTTTTCCCTTCCTTTTTACAAATGTGCCGATAAAAGAAAAAAAGGTGTAGATAAACGAAAGAAAGCCGAAACTGATAAGGCGGAAAATAAGTATGGAAATCGTAGCAATAGCTAAAAGAGTAGCTATAGATAAATCAAATTCGGGAACCTTAAATTGCTCCCGCACATCAAGTATTGAGGCATGGGCCGGAATCACCAGTATCAGTGACAGAACTAGTACGACCGCAGAGAGTGATGATATCGTAATTTTCATAATCGAGCTAAATGCCAACGTAACCAATTCTATATAAACACATCGAAAGTTTTGAGTTTTATTAAGATTTATTATAGTTCATTTTAGTTTTTAATAGTTTATAAATGGTTTTTTTATCATTAGAATAGTTTAATCTTTAAAAAGTAAATTTGAAGCGAAAACAAATGTTTATTTTGAAAATCATATATTTTAAATGTTTAACAATAAGATTATTTATGTATAAAAGACAGGACACCAAAATTAATATATCATGGATCAAAGACAGTAGTTCACACATGGGAACACGGAGCAAGATTTGGATAATAATCCTCCTGGGCATAGCGTTCTTATCTCCGGCATCCGCTTATATTAATGCAGGTGCCGTTAACAATGCAGATGCCTACGTATACACAGGACAAAATACAACTAATTATGGCAACGCCGATACATTAGGGATTTACGGCAGCGGCTCAAGAATGAATACCATCATGAGCTGGACGCTCCCGAATGGTAATGAAAGTATTAAAGAAGTTACACTTACCCTGTATTGCCAGGAGTGGGATAATTTCCCGGCAGCTCAGGTAGAATTGCATGTTCTTAATGAGCCTTTCGAGGAATCCGCTGCCACATGGAACAGGAGCAGCCCCTCAACATACTGGACTGATGCCGGAGCAGGAAAACCAACATCAACGGATTCTACCGTTGTGGATTCGGTCCCTGTTGCACAGAATGGGTTCTATACCTGGGTATTAAGAGGGGATGGTGCGAACAATAGCTTAAATTCCCTGAAGTGGGGAGATGCGATCAATATCACTTTGACGCTGCCTGGCGAAACCGGGTTTGAAGGCATCCAGTGTTATTCAAAGGAATGGGATTATAATAAACCATATCTGGTTGTAACTGATGAGACTCCGAAAATACCGCTTATAGTAAACGTTACAGCAATTAAGGTAAGAAAAACCAGTGCACTGATCAATACTTTAACCGACACTCCTGCGGCCAATGTTCTGGTAAATTATGGTACAAACAGTTCCGACCTTAATTTATGGAGCTATGCCGATAGTCTATCGAATTCTTCATATAACCTGTTAAAATCGCTAACTCCGAACACAACCTATTATTACAGAGTGTACGCTTCAAATTATATTGATAATAGCTACAAAGATAGTTCTCCTCTCCTTAGCTTTACCACAGCTTCGGACAATTCACACATTCCCTTAGTTACGTTCGTTTTTGATGATGGATGGAAAAGCGTATTTGTGAATGCAAGCCCGGTCTTAAATGATTCCATGTTCCCGGCAGTAAGTGCAATTATCACGGATGTTGCGAATGTTGGCCCTGCTTATATGAACTGGACACAAATCCGGGAACTCCAGAATACTTATGGTTGGGAAATAGCGAGCCATACCAGATCCCATGCAGATATGCCGAGCCTCAATAAATCCCAGCTGGAATCTGAACTGGGCGGTTCAAAAAATGTTCTTGAAAATAAAGGTTTAAATGTTTATAATTTTATTTCACCCGGAGGAGCCTATAATTATCTCACAGAAGCATACGTAATGAGCTATTATGACTCTGACAGAATAGTAACAGATGGTCCGGTAACTCCGCCTTACAATGAATTCCCGCTTTATGCCGAGATTATTCATAATACTACAACTTTATCTGAGGCAGAAGGGTGGGTTGATTCTGCGGTTAATAATAATTCCTGGATGATACTGGTCCTTCATAAAATAGTTGATAGTGATCCTATGGCTATGGAATGGACTAAAAGCGATCTTGCCAGCCTGAGCCGATATATAGAGTCAAAAGGCAATTTAAGGGTGGTTACAATCCATGAAGCGCAGACCATATCATTTGATTATAAAGGAATTTATGCTGATAAAGCCGGAAAGAGCATAATCAATACAATATCTCCTGATGGAACAGTCTTATACAGCAAAACGCCGACAGGTCATCCGAGAATCAATGCAACTATTCTTCCGTTGTCAGGTCATGTTGCGGTTAACATAGCCTTATGGAATACTACAGGTGATCATAAGATTCTATTCAAAGAATCATCTACAAATGTTTCAAATGAAGTCCGATATACACTTGGTGACAGACAGGCTGATATGAATTATTCAGTAAAAATATACTGGAATAATGGGACTTTGTTTAAGGATTTTTATATAAATTCAAATGCATCGGGATATATATATTATAGCGCAACAGGTTTCGGGGCTCCACGATATACGGTAATCCAGCCTGTAAACACAGTATCATCCCATGTAGATACGAATAATATTGTTACGAGGACTCTTGAAGCTTATCACGGGTTATCGATAACAGCTAAAATCATAGCTCTAATTATCGCCGCTATGGTTACTCTCGGTTGTGTTGCCTTTATCTTACAAAGGTTTGATAAAGTACAATAGAAGAGAATAGATGAGCAGAGTAAATATAAAAAGTAGTTCTACTAAATTATATACTTCTGGCAAGGATATCACAATGGAAAGATTCGAGCTTAATCTGGAATATATATCTGAAATCATAAAGGATAAGAACTGTAAAAAAGTTGGGCTGCAGTTCCCCGAAGGCTTGAAAAGACAGGCGATTGACATTGCCAGGGCTATCGAAGAAGAGACGGGAGCAAACGTCATTATCTCAGGCAATCCCTGCTTCGGAGCATGTGATATTGATACGATTCTCGCAGGCAGGGTCGATATGCTGTTCCATTTCGGGCATGCAGGAATGGGAAGACATGAGAACGTGGTTTTTATCGAGGCGCGCTCGAACATCGATGTAATACCTGCTGTTAAGGCTGCTCTCCCTCTCTTAAAAACCGGTAATATCGGTCTTGTGACCACTATCCAGCATGTCCATAAATTAGGTGAGACGTGCATGTTCCTCAAAGAACACGGAAAGGACTGCGTCATCGGAAAGGGAGATTTAAGAGTGGTTTACCCCGGTCAGGTTCTCGGATGTAATTTTACGGCTGCGCGGGTTGATTGCGAGGAGTACCTCTATATCGGCAGCGGCTTCTTCCACCCGCTCGGGGTTGCGATCGCCACTGGAAAAAGGGTGATAGCGGCTGACCCTTACCTGAACCAGGCGGTTGAAGTTGCTCCTGAGAAATTCCTGCGAAAGCGCAGCGGATATATAGCAAGGGCAATGGACGCGAAAGTTTTCGGTATAATCGTCTCCACGAAAAGCGGGCAGGACAGGACGGAGCTCGCATGGAAACTGAAAGAAAACGCAAAAAAGCACGGGAAAGAGGGTTTCATCATGATGATGGACCTGGTTACTCCGGAGCAACTGCTGGCGTTCAAGGGTGATGCATATGTGAATACAGCATGTCCGAGGATTACAATAGATGATGCTGAGAGGTTCCACGCGCCGGTTCTTACGCCGCAGGAGTTCGAAATAGTTCTGGGGGAGAGGAAGTGGGAGGACGTTGAGATGGATGAGATAGTTGAAGAGGACACAAGAAAAGGCTTTATACCATAGCACGGTATTCAGATGCGATAACTATGACAACAGAAAGGGATCGTCTTTTACGTGATTGAATCGCTTCGGAACAAACATATAAGCATTTTTGATACCACGCTCCGCGACGGGGAACAGACCCCGGGTGTGTCGCTTACATCTGATGAAAAGCTTCTCATCGCACAGCAACTTGATAAACTGGGTGTGGATATCATCGAGGCCGGGTTCCCCATGTCTTCTGACGGGGAAGCGGCGTCGGTGAAGAGAATAGTGGACGCAGGTCTCAATTTACAGGTATGCGGACTGGCAAGGGTCATCAAATCCGATATAGATACCTGCCTTGATTGCGGCGTGGATATGGTACATACGTTCGTCTCCACATCGGATGTCCAGCGTATAAGCACCATCAAGAAGAGCAGGGAAGAGGTCTATAAGATGGCTATAGACGCCGTGGAGTATATAAAAGACCACGGCGCGAAATGCATGTTCTCAGCCATGGACGCCACGAGGACGGATGTGGATTACCTCATAAATATTTATAAAGGCGTCGAGGCAGCTCATTGCGATATTATCAATGTACCGGACACGGTTGGCGTGGGCGTACCTTCGGCTACCTGTAAACTTATCAGTGAAATCGCATCGAACGTCAAAATACCCATCGATGTGCACTGCCACAACGATTTCGGGCTGGCTGTGGCGAACAGTCTTGCTGCGGTCGAGGCCGGGGCAAGCCAGGTACAGGTCACGATAAACGGTCTCGGTGAACGCGCCGGGAACGCCGATCTTGCAGAAACCGTTATGGGGCTGCACTCGCTGTACGGCGCAAAGACCAACGTAAATACCCGGTATATCGTAGAGACTTCGCATCTGGTTGAAAGACTGACCGAGGTACGCATGCCTCCGACCATGCCGATCGTGGGCGAGAACGCATTTGCACATGAATCCGGAATACATACTCATGGTGTACTTGTGAGGTCCGATACCTTCGAACCCGGCGTCATGACGCCGGAGATGGTGGGGCACAGAAGGCGCATTGTACTTGGAAAACATGCAGGCAAACATGCAGTGAAACAGTCACTTGAATGTGCGGGCCTGCACCCGACAGACGCACAGTTAAACGAGATAATGAAGCGGGTAAAAGATATAGGCGACAAGGGCAAACGCGTTACGGACGCTGATCTCTATGCCATTGCTGAATCAATAATAGGCACGGCAACAAAAGGCGAACAGGCTATTGTGCTCAAAGAAGTGTCTGTTATGACAGGCAATATCATCACCCCTACCGCGACAGTAAAAGCAATAGTGAACGGTAAAGAGCGCATCTGTGCAAATGTTGGCGTCGGGCCTGTGGATGCCGCACTCCAGACCGTAACATGCATACTCGATGACTATAAGGTAAAACTGCGCGATTTCAGGATTGAGGCAATATCAGGCGGGTCGGATGCTCTTGCAGAGGTTCTCATAGGAGTTGAGGATGAAAAGGGCAGGGCTGTATCCGCGCGCGCACGAATGAGGATATTGTCATGGCATCCGTGGAAGCGCTTGTGGCTGCGATAAACCAGCTTTTAAGCACAAGGGATAAGATTTAACTAAGCCTGCCTGGATTTCATAAGGGATGTTTTGACATGCCCGGCACAGCTTGCCAGTATGCTCTCAGCATCCCCGTATGCGTCCATGCCTGCTGCACCCTCATGCCCCCCGCCGGTGCCTTTGAATTTCACGCTGATCTCTTCCATTAGCCGTGCAAGGTTCACACCTGCGTTTATGATACATTTCCTGGCGCGGGCGCTCACCTTAACGATATCGTCGTCCTTTGAAGCCACAAAAGCAACATCTGCTCCCAGCGACACCAGGTTGGAGGCGGCAGAGCCTGAAAAAGAGCTTACCTGGGACGTAACTATGATCCATTCGTCCACCTTTTCGATTGAGGCGCGCTGGGCGGCTTTTAAGAAAGCTATCCGCATGGAAACATCCTGGGGAATAGAGGAAATCACATCCATCACTTCCCCGTATTCGATGCCGCTTAAATCAATCAGTTCAGCGACTGCCTTGAAAGAATCGGATGATGCATGCTTGAAGTTGCCTGTATCCGTGATTATGCCTGCAATAAGGGCGAATGCAGCGCGCCTTTTTATCGGAGCGCCCATTGAGTTTAAAACCCGGAGGACTATCTCGGCGGTTGAACTCCGGTTCTGATGCAGGTAAAACGCAGCGTTCTCGTTCAACGATGTGGTGGCATGGTGATCGATCACGGCATAATTCTTTAACTGGAATGCGTTTAGCTGGGTAAGCGTGGAAGTATCTACTACGACCACGAGGTCAAAATTATCTGCAGGATCTATTACAAATTCAATATTCAACTGTTTTGCGATCTGGGATGCCACCCTGTCGCATCCGTCTATGACGCCTACGATGCCGCCGATCGCCTCTTTCAGGGCAAATGCGCTTCCCAGGGCGTCCGGGTCGGCATTCCGGTGGCACAGGTAGAGGATGTTATGATAATCCAGCAGCTGATTATAGAATTCCGACTCGTCTAACTCCATGGTCACTGTGCAGACGGAGTACCGATAGCCTGCTTAAGCTGCTCCTGTAACTGCTGGAATCTCTTCTGGACGCGCTCTTCCTGGCGTGCAAGGGTCTGTAATCTCAGGTCAAGTGTATCTTTTTTCTCCTTGAGAGATTCCTTTGTCTTGTCGCGCTCAGATTTAATCAACAGATCCCCGATAGCCCTGTATATTACGGCTTCGGGTTCTAATTTCTCAAGTTCTTCAAGTGCAAGTTCGGTCTCTTTTAAATTTATTTCAACCTGGTTTTTCTGAACTGCAATAGCCTGCGCCTGCTGCTGTATTTGCTGCAACTGTGCAAGCTGGTTTTTTATCTGAGGGGGTAATTCTTGACTCATTCTATTCACCTGTAAATCTGGTCTACTATTGCCCAGCATCAATTTATAGGTATTGGGTCGGACCTGCCCAAAATATCAGTCAAAATGACATCGTCAGTTGCCACGCACCCTGGAGATACGTGGCAACTGACGATCATCATCCGATATCTATTTGCCTTCTCTATAACAAACCGGTTGGAGTGAATACTCAGCTACGGTTCACTTCTGGTCTCGAATGGCGACAAGACCTCCAAGCACGCCAACGTACGCTGTCCCATCTGGGCCGAGATAGACCCCGGCGTAGAAACTATCGTAGTATACTCCAGTGCCGGTCAAGCGCTTATACACAGTCTGGCCAGTCTCGAAGTCAATGGCGGTGAAATACCAGGCATCGGTAGTATTGGGCCCCGGGCCTTTGGTGTATGTGTAGACCAGCCCGTTCGCAAGCGACATCTTTGAGACAACATTGGGCACCCGTTCCGAACTGTTCCATACTGTGTCACAGCTACCGTCTGGGTTGAGGTCTATGCGCGTCATACCGGGCTCAGTCGCATTACCCTGCATGGTAGCCTGCTGTCCACTGTATCCGTAGTTGTTCTCAACAATGATCGATTTGTTGGTAGGCTTGATCCGGGTGCCCCGGTCATAGGGTTCGCGCCAGCTAATGATTGGCTTCCCATCTTCCCCTGCATCAAAGCGGTACATCGCATGATCCGATGCAATAAATACGCTCCCCATATCATCTACCGCAAACGAATTATGTATTTGCCTGTACAAGTTCTCCATTATTTTGTTAATGGAGATGTAAAAAGCGTTAGCTACTGAAATTGCCATCTACTATAGTCCATTTGATCCCATTCTCACTTCACCATCCCTCTCTTCCCCTCTCTTATCGCCTCCTCCAGATCGTCCAGGAACGGCGGCGGCATCCCCGTACTTATCAAAAACCCCAGCATCGAGCTTGCGCCGTGGATGTAGAACTCCCGCGCCAGTTCTTCTTTAGAAATCTCCTTGTCCTTCATCTTTTTCCAGAAGCCATAGAATGTGAGATCTAAAAGCTCCTCTGCAATGTCGTCACAGCGCCTGAAATACTTTGCCAGGCTCTTTTTGTCCATCTTCAGTTCCTCAGGCTTATATCCCTCAGCCAGGAGGTCGGTACACCTTTCGCAAAAATGCCGCTCTGCGCTCAGCATCGATTCAGGGCAGTCCATGTCCATGCCGCAGATGGAGCACAGGACGGTCACCATTTTTGAGCTCTTTGCTCTTCCACCTTTTTTCGCCACCTTCATAGACTCTTTAAATTAACTAGGAGTTTATAAAACTTTTGAGAGCAGATGAAACTATTTCAGTTGAGCCAATCCTTGATGAGTATGGGTTTGCCAGTTTAACGTCAGTTCCTGCAAGTATGATGAAGCGGGAAGCTCAAGCATAATACCCGGAGTAGTTCGCATCCTGTGCATTCGAAGCAATTGAACTCATCTCGCAGGATGTCCTGATCAACCTGAGCCATCCATTAAGGGCAGCCCTCATTGATACGATATCGTCCGCTTCTACGTTTAAAATAATCAAGTCATCCTTTAATATAAGCTCGGCTTTTGTGCGCTGGTAATCCTCTTCCAGTTCTGGGAGCAGTGATTCGTATATTATCCCGGCACTGCCGCCAAGATTAAATTCAAATTCTGCGAGCAAAAGCATGTACACTGATTAATGCTACGTTTATATTTACGTTTGCAGTAAAATTTTTAAGCACTCCCGATATTATAGAGATTGATCTAACATCCAATGGATTCATGGATTACAATTGAAATAATAATAATATCCGTACTGATTGTATTTTCGGCTTTTTTTTCTCTTTCGGAGACAGCCCTTCTTTCAGTCAGTAAAATACGGGCAAGGCACCTGGCAGAAACAGGAAACAAAAAAGCAAAAATACTGATAAAACTACTTGAGTACCCGGAGCTGTTCCTTGCAGCCATCCTGATCGGCAATAACATAGTTAATATTACCGCATCCGTACTGGCAACGGATGCAGCATTACGTTTCTTCGGCGGTTCCGGGACAGGGCTTGCGATAGCAACAGGCGCGATGACGCTGTTCATCCTCGTTTTTGGCGAGGTCTTCCCGAAAACCCTTGCATCAAGGAACGCTGAATATATAGCATTGCGTATTGCGAACCCCATAACAATGATAATAGGAATTCTAAGACCTATTGTCTGGTTTTTAACAAATGTTGTAAATATCCTGATAGTACTCTTTGGAGGGAAGGAACGGGTAAAACATCCGTTCGTCACGGAGGAGATGATTAAAATAATGGCTAAGGTCGGGGAGAAAGAAGGAACCATTGAAAAACATGAAAGGGAGATGATACATAAAGTCTTTGAGTTTACTGATGGAAAAGCTCACGGGGTTATGACACCGAGGAAGAGTATCGTAGCCATAGAAGAGTCCAAGACGCTTGATACTGCGCTTGCATTAATTAATGAATCTGGGCATTCGCGAATACCGGTGTATAAGGAGAATTTTGACAATTTTGTTGGAATGATCTATGCAAAAGATCTCCTTAAGTTCAGGGACTATGAGCTTGAAAGGACGAAAGTATACCAGATTTTAAGACCCATCCTGGTCGTGAAAGCGGGAAGAGGCATCCCCTCGCTCCTGAAAGAGCTTCAGCAGAAAAAAATGAACTTAGCAATGGTAGTGGATAACGATATGAAGGTCACAGGATTGGTCTCTACCGAGGATATCCTGGAGGAACTGGTTGGGGAGATATTCGACGAGTATGATGTGGAGGGGAAGCCATATATACAGTCTCAAATTTCCATGGAAAAGAACTTAATTTAAGTTGAAGGCATATTTAAAAAAGAGTGATTAAAAAAAGAAATCAATATTATCAGAGATCAAGTTACATTATCGAATTCCTTAGCTTTCTCAGATCCAAGCAGTGCATTTACTTTCTGCTTGCATTTCTGGACGCAATCCTCTTCTGTCATAGTCTTTGCAACCAGGTTAGCTGTAGCAGGTCCAAACAGCTTAAGCATTAATTCCTGACATTTCTGCAATTTGCTCATGTTGGTCCCTCCTGAGTGTCGGCAGACCCGCTCTTCATTTTTGCCTTATAACTTGCTACCAGCATCTCTATTGATGCTATAAGGCAGCTCACCTCATCATCCGACTTTGCCTCCGGGAGTTTTGTATCCAGTTCTCCATCGGTTATCTTATCAGCGGCATCTTTCAGTGCGTTGACCGGCTTGATTACAACGTATGTGAGCACTAAATACACAGCGATCAAAACAAGTATGGAAAAAGCACCAATGATCGTTAAGACCTTTGAAGTGACTTCAGCGATATTCTCATTGATAAAATCCATCTTATAGTAGGTCTCGATGACACCTTCCACTTTCCCATTGTAAACTATCGGGACGTATATCTCCATTACCTGCCTGTATCCTTTTAATTCGATATTCTCCCTCTCCACGATAGGGTCCTTGATGAAGGCAGCCACATCGCCGCCTATTGCTTTTTCGTAGTTCTGGCTGTTTGTCTTCTCACCTATGTTCTCTTTTGTAGTTGAATAGATAATATCATGGTTCGCGTTGAACACTTTTATTTTGATGATTTCTTTTGTCTGTATTTGTTTTAGAAAATCATCAAAAGTCTTGAACTGGTTCGAAAAATTAGCATCCTGAAAATTCTCTGCGACCAGTTGTTCTTTTGCTTTTTCGCTTATGTATTCGGCAGTAACTATCTGGGCTCTTTGCAGTGTATTATCTTTGATCTGCGAAGAAATGGTCAATCCAATAACTATGGATATGACCAGAGTTATGGCTATTATAGGCAAAAACGCCTTCGGTACCAGTTTCATCTAATCTCCTCATTTTTTTCGTTTTATTATCTACCTTTATTATAAAATTAAGGTATTAATTACTGATTTTACCTTTAAAATATATATATATTTTTCTGTTAAGATTTTTTATTAAAAGCAGTAAACATACTAATCATAATATAATTTTAGTTTTAAGAATATTCTTTGATTTTCGACCCGCCCGGAGGCAGGAACACCGCAATCCTGTCTGGCGATGCGATCGCCTTGATGAGTTTTTTATCCTCGAACTTCTCGTTCAGCATCCTGTATATTTTCTTTGACAGGTCGTTCTGGTTAAATTCCCCGGGCTCGATCTCGATAATGAACTGCGCCCTTTTCTTCACGGCGCCGGGCGGTCCGCCTATCAGCCTTTTCTCCTCGCCAAGCTCGATGCCGAGCGCCGCGCCAAGCATAACATCCTTGTAATAGTTGCGCTGTCCCCGTATCACAAAAGCTCCTTTAGCTACGTACTCACCCGGTTCAGGGGTTTTTGAGACCTGCTCGGGACGCACCCGGTAGCAGTCCCCGCTTACCTGTCCTGATTTCCAGATGCCTGAATAGGAGACCGTGAACCGGGCAGCCTCAAGGAGCGTAGTCTCCGGAACTTCTTTACCCTCCGTTTTTACCACGACTGCAGGAGAACCGGATACATGGGCGTGGAAAAAGATGTCCCTCTTCTCAAGATATTTTTTCACGATATCCTCGTTGCTCTGGGCATCCCTTCCTCCGATAACAAGGAAGCCGTCTGTGGATATGAACCACCTGAACTGCTCATACCATTTTTGTTTTGGTTTCGGGAGCTTTCTTTTTATTTCAGGAGCTTCCTCTTTACCGGATAATTTCTTTGTTTCCTCGATAGCAGTAAGTGCTCCTTTTATCTTTGCGGATAATTTTTTAGCTTTATCATAATAGACCTGGGAATTCTGGTGAACCGTAAGTTTAATGTCCAGTTCTACCTCATCGCCACCGAGGTTTACCGTAATCATCCCCTTGTCCTGGTTAATGGATTTGATCGCCCTTGCTTCAGGCTTATCGGAATTTGTTAAGATGCTCCTTATATCATCCCATGAGTATCCTTTATCCCTGGCATCCCTGATCGCTTTCAAAATCCCTTCGCACATCTGGTAATACGCATAGATCAACTCGCCTTTGTGTGCGAGCTTTTCCTCTTCCTGTTTAAATTTTTGGAGCGCAAGCGTCTGTTTTTGCAGGCGGTACTCGTACAATCCGGGCTTCTTCGGCTCATTTTCTTCTTTCACTGTCCCTTTTCCTTCCTCGCCTTTCTTCTCAGCTATCCCCTTGCTGAAATACTCATCCAGCGCATCATTGAACGTGGCGAAATACTTTTTCTCGTTCTTTTCGTACTGGGACAGATCGAAAGGAAGAACGTCTATCCCTTTTCTATCTTTAAACACAATATTCGGTTTCAGTTCGGAACTTAAGGGCTTGAAAACGTCCTGTATGGCGTTCCAGAGGGCATTCACATCGCTTAACTGTGCAGCAGGGATGTTTTTTTCGACACCCGCGCGGAGGCATATCTCCTCGGCATACTGCCCTCCCATATTCATGCGTGTAGCCATGGTACGGACGATATCCGAATCGGAATGCGAGAACATCTCTTTTAGATCATCAGGCGAGGCGGTAACAGGGCTGAGTTGCGCCTGCGGAAGCTCGTAAACCTCACCCCGTACTACTCTCCTGTCCCTGAAACTGATGGACTTTAACGGCAGGATTATCTTTTTCTCAGAGTTCAGCAAAATGATGTTGCCTTTTGAGAACAGTTCTATGAGAAGGATGGTCTTGTCTTCGCCGCGCTGGATGTGAAGTTCGATTATGCGGTCAAAATCGTACTGCAGGATATCAACTATCCTGCCGCCGCTCAGGTGCTTCCGAAGCAGCATGGGAAATGACTGCGGGAATTTCGGCGCAGTCTCGGGGTGTTTTGTAAGGTGAAATCGCCGTCCAGCCTCGATAATAAGGTTTGTCCTGCCTTCTTTGAAGATATGGAGCCCTATCCTGATCTCCTCAGGTGAGTGCTGATATATCTTTGTTATTTTGGCATCGAGAAGACGCGGCTTTAGTTCCCTGACGATCGCGGCAACGTCAACGCTTGATATTTCCTGTTTCATAAATTAAATAATAAGTTTTTGAGTGATAGTTCCTAATGGCAGATATGACAGATATATCCTATTGAATGCCTTTAACTTGCTTAAGATCTGGCATAACAGCATAAATCTTTCAAAGCAAAGGATCTCATAACTGATTTTTTTTTCAAGAATTTTAAGATAATAGATATTGCACGATTTCCAGTGTCACATCAACACCGCATGCCTCAAAAATCCCTTTACCTGATGGCGTTCCATTAATCTCAATAACATAATCCTTATCACCTTCGATAATATCCACGCCTGCATAGACCGTGCCGATAACCTGCGCAGCCTTAAGACCCAGCCTTTTCTGTTCATCGGTCAACACGCAGGATTTCGCGCAGCCTCCCTGGCTGAGGTTATTTATCCATCCACCCGCAGGAGCGATCCTGTATATCGACCCCACGACCTTTTTATTTACGACAAACACCCTGATATCCCTGCCGGGATTGGGTATGAATTCCTGCAAGTATATTATGCCGTTCTTTTCCAGCAGTTCTTTAAGTTTCCTGTTTCCACTGGCGTTGTTCTTTACACATTCCACCCCAATCCCTTTATACCCGAACACAGGCTTCACCACAGCGCGCCCGAAAGAAGAGAGTGCTTCCACAGCCTCATCAAGTTCGCTGGTCACTACAGTCTCAGGCGTGGCGATGCCATTTCTCTGGAAAAGATAACTTGAAACATGCTTGTTCGCAGCCCGCGCTATTGCTTCGGGCGGGTTGATGATCCTGACCCCAAGCTCTTTGAGCTGGCAGAGGATATCGAACCTGAGCGCTGCATCATTCTGTGCTGCAGGTCCAAGGTCGCGGACAACGATGGCATCAAGCTCTGTAAGGTCGATCTTGCCGGCGTACATTTTACCCGACGGGATATCCGAGGTTGCGCTGCTGAAGTTGAATTGTACGGGCTGCATGCCGTAATCCCTGACCGCGTTGTAGAGGGCTATGCCAGTCCAGTCAGTGGGGTCTGTTACTGCTATGCCTATTTTTTCATATAAAATCTTGCGTCAACCTTTGCGTCAACCTTTGCGTCAATCTATTTGAGAACATAATATATCGCTTTACCTGAGCCTTTTAACTCTATCAGGCTTAGTTCAATTAGTTTGTTTATCTCCTTATGTGCAGCTTGACGGGATATTTTAAACATTTTATATCTCCTTTATAATTCCTGCCTCCAGATGCCTGAATCTGGACACTATGCATGAGAGGAAGTTCACCACATTCTCAGCCTCATCAATAATCACACCATCACTTGATGCAACAATGTATTTGGAACTTTTCAAATCATAATCCACATGCTTTGACGTCCTTGCATCCCCTTTTAACCCGAAATCGCTGATTTTTCCCCGCAAAGTCCCGGCAAGCAGACCGCTTTCGCTAATCTGTGAATCCAGGAGAAAGCAAACATATGAAGGGTTATTTTCTTTTAAGAACTGTAGTATCAACTCAATTGCAGTTTCAGTGTTCTCAGAAACCTTATAATTCCTGGAAACACCTTTAATATCTCTTATCACACCGTCATCGCATATATAAGCCTTTTTATCGAGGATACTTTCCAGCCCGATGATTATGTTATACCCATCGATTATAATACTGTTCCCTTCAATCTTATCACACGCCAGGAATTTTGCTCTCCTTTTCTCGGAAACCTCATGCGAAAGAACAGTCCTTGAAAGAAGATATCTTGATTCTTTATCAAGCCTGTAATGAGCACAAACAAATCCCACCACCCCTTTTGCGGATAGCCGCGGTCAAGCAGGTACCTGACATCAGACGCAGCCATCTTAAAACTCACGGCGCCACCTTAAAGCGAAGAAGCGCAGCTATCCCGCCCAGGGATTCAAGTTTCTTTCCGGGTTCGAACTCGGTGCTGAATACCACTATCTTCCCCTGCGACTGCTCGACCTTTTTCAGGAAATAATCGATGGAGTTGCTTTCCCGCGAGGTACGCAGCAGCTCATCCGTTATCAGCAGGATATCGATGGCTCCGAAGCCCTGCGCATTTTTGACATCAGCCATGCCGTAGGCAGCTTTGCCGTTTGTTGAGATCTCTTTCATCAGCTCTTCGATGAGATTTGACTCCCTTCCTATCCTGGATTCCTGCATTATCCTGTCTACGGCGCCGCGCCGCAGGACTTCCTGGAAGCCTGAAACCCCGATGGAGGAAGTATCTTCAAGGACTATTTTCTTTGCAAGCTCTGCATCCCTTGCCTTCAGGAAGTCGAGGAAATCCTCTTTTGTGAAACCGGGACCTGCGAGGATTACAGCCTCGACTTTCTCGGAAGCCCATTTCAACTGGGATGCAAGCTCTCCGAAGAACTCATTTCTTCTGTTGCCCTCACCCTTCCCGAGAGACTGCCGGAGGCATGAGGTCTCCTCTATCCCGAACTGCCTTACCACACCTATGCACGCTTCTCCTTCCTCTATTGTGGCTATTATCACTCTCGGGCGCTTTGAGGCTATTACCGCTTCTTCTATTCGTTCGAACTGGTCGTTTTTCCAATTCTTGACAATTGAAAGATTCGTTCCCTCTTCGATATTCAGTGTATGATATGCCCCGGCATCAATGCCGTCAGTTATTATGCCATGTATGCGCAGGCGGTTTGCGAACCTGTGGAATTCGACTTTCTCTACTTTTATTCCAAGGCGGACGGTTTTTTTATCTGCTTTTTCAGGCCGTAGTTTATCGGTGGCGCCTTCTATTCTCCTTTTGGTGAAAGCATATACGATGTCTCCGGGCTCGATTATATACTTCAGATGCCACAGGTCGTCCAGGGATTCGGTAACAAGTGATATCTCACCTTCATTAAACCTGAGTTCCTTTTTTAACACTCTCATAGATCACCATAATTTTCGCACGATATAGAAAAGGGCCAGGACTAACAAAACTCCCAGCGCCCAGATGACTGGCTCCTGCGGTGTGTGTATCCTGGGGAACGAGATGTTATTATCGGGATTTCTTGTTTGCACAGGCACTATTTCGGTCCGGACCGGCACAGGCATATCGGGGTCAATGTACTGATATAAATAAAGCGAAACAAGGCTTTGCTCAGACGAGCCTGAGTATATATTATCTACTTTGACGGATAATATTGTTTTATTAGTTTTATTATATATAAAATAGTGATAGCTGCGCACAACATCGCTTTTTACCGTTTGCTCCTTCTGAGTTAACTGCAGCCAGACCGAACCATCGCTGCTGACGCTCTTCAGGTTCAGGATATACCCCTGGTACAGCCCGTAAGAATCACCTGTTGCAAGATAGATATGAGTCCCGTTCAGTAAGGTGCTGTTGGCTGCTGTAGCGGTTGTTATTAAAATGGGGACTAAAAGTAAAGATATAACCAGTCTCCTCTTCAACATATTATTTGCAATGAGTGTGTACACAGGCTTATATATATCCATTGCATCTCAAAGGTTTATGGCAATTTCGGTCAGGCTGTGTTCAGGTAGAACTGCGTTTGAAGTCAGTACCAATACTAAAATAGACCTGATCAAAGCCAGCAGCATAGTCCAGGCTAAAATTGCGACAAAACATCTCATGCTTTTGAATTATAACGGCGTTGAGATATCAATGTATCCAAGCGGACGGATGATAATCAAAGCGCAGAGTAAAGAAGAATCACTCGATATAGCCCGGAACCTGCTGACCAGGCTCGGCCTGCATGAAGCAGGGAATAATTAACCACAAACATAATAAAACATTAAAACGTTATAATATTGTGGACCTATGAAGAGCTATCTTATAGTATGGTTTAACAGTGAAGGAGGAAAGCCGTCCGAGATCAACCAGCGCCTTATGTCTCTGGGATTTAAGCCTCTCCAGGGGACGCATGATTACGTTTATGAATGGAGAAAGAACGTGGAGGTAGATGAAATCCTGAGCTTTGGCGATAAAGTTAAGATGACGCTTCAGGGTTTGAACGTGATGTTCAAGCTTGAAACTATCAGTTGATTGTTACCATATGTTTTATCAGGTATGTTATCGAAAACTATTAATCATGATAAAACAACATAATTGTTTACCTTGTACACATGTATAAGGTGCACGCTACGATGAACTAGCAGAGGATTAACAGGAAAACCGTAAAATAATCAGACTTCCATGGCGTAAATGCCTCTTGACCATTCAAGGTCTTTAAGGAAGAACGGTTTAACCGGGTCTCTCTTCCGTATGGAGTGCTTGAAAGAGAGCGCATAAGCGCAATTTACAGCGAAGATGATACTTGATAAGTGTTGCGAGGGTGCTGTAAGCCCGAAAGGGTCAGTTCATCAACCCGAACATTATTTTACTGAAGCATACTCTAAATTCATGAGCGGATTGCTTTCATCTTTAAACTTGTACTCCCGCTGATTATGGTTCCCTTTTCGCTCAAGTATATTATCCCGGTACATCCTTGCCAGGTACGTGGATACTGTGGAGAGACTGATCTTCCCGTAAACGCTCTCATACTGCCTTTTTACATCGAGTGATGTAAACCATACCCTGGGATACTCAAAGCGTAAAAACATCTCTAACCGTTCCTTCAGTGTGAGCGACTCGCTGCTGAATTCGCCGGTTTCGGAAGAGGCGGAAGGCTCCGGGGCGACCGGCCTGGTTTTAGTCGCAGACAGTATGAACTTTGTCGCTGACATATTCCAGAACTCTCCCTCGAATTCAGCAAATGCCTTCGTTCCATCGTCTTTTTGTAAGTATACCTGGACTTCGTCAGCTTCTATCGAGTTAAGGTATGTTACTGCCAGTTCGGCTGAATCGGGTCCCTTGTAACTTATGCTGCCTGCATTTTTTCCGTCGAGTTCAAGCCGTATTTTCATATGCCTCAAAGATTGGAAACGCTGTCCGCTCACAGGAGCGAACAGCGGCGCATTCGGAATCCCCTCCGATGCCTCCTTCTTAGGTGAAATATTTTTGTGAACGCCGAGATAACTAAATGAAATTGATTCTATTTAAGCTTTTCACTGGAAATACAGGTTATTATCAGTTCTAAACTGTGAAGACTCATTAATTACTTGTATTTTCAAAATATGACCCTTTTCCATTGTTTAAATTGATTAGCCTTGATATGATGCCCGGATTGTCCCAAAAACCTCCGTAATTGTCAGGATGGTTTTTCCAGTGGAAACAAAGGGGTAGCCTTTTTTTGAGTTTACCACAGTTGTTCACAGTTTATTACAGGAAAAAAGCGATACAGGATTATATAGTTGCTAAACACATCTGTGCTAGCCTTAATTTCCACTAACCTGCCGGGATAAAAATGACACTTATAATAGTATGGTCTGCCTGAGAATACTGTAACATTTTACAATGGCAGTATGTGTTTCTTGATAAGGCTGCTCAGAGATTAAGAATCTATACAGGTTTTGGAATAACTATGCACAACATAACACTTAGAAAAGCTTATAACTTCCTTTTTCCATTCACGTTAGGTGATGCGCTCTGCAAAAGAAAGCTTTAATAAGCGTTTCTGATAAAAATGGCATAGTTGATTTTGCAAATGGGCTTATCAGGCTCGGTTTTGACATAATCTCTACCGGTGGAACGTCGCGAATTTTAAAAAACGCAGGTATAAAAGTAACAGATGTATCCGAAATTACAGGTTTCCCAGAGATGATGGATGGAAGAGTAAAAACGCTCCATCCCAAGATACATGGTGCTATACTTGCACTGCGGGACAATCCGGTCCATATAGACGAAGCAAGAAGGGAAGGCATAGGTTTTATAGACCTGGTAATCGTGAACCTGTATCCTTTTGAGAAAACAGTTGCACAGGAAAGCGCCAGCTTGGACGTGGCTGTCGAAAATATAGACATCGGCGGACCAGCTCTTGTGAGGGCTGCTGCCAAGAATTACAGACACGTCGCTGTTGTAACAGACCCGCAGGATTATCCTGCTGTCCTGAATGAGCTTGAGAACGGCGAGGTCAGCCCGGGAACCAGGGAACGCCTCGCTGTAAAGGCATTCCGGAGAATAGCGGATTACGATTGCGCTATTGATAAATACCTGAGCAAGAGGCTGGCAGATGAAGATATCCTGCGCCTGAAGTTCGTTGAAGGCAGGACTCTACGCTACGGGGAGAACTGGCACCAGAGCGCAAAATTCTATAAAGAGCCGGATGTTACGGAACCCAGTATTGCGAATGCAAAACAGCTTCACGGGAAGGCCCTGTCCTATAACAATTACGTGGACGCTGAGAGTGCCCTGAACGTGACGCTTGAATTTAAAGACAAAATCGCAGTAGCAGTAGTGAAACACTGCAACCCGTGCGGATTAGCGACCGGAAAGACTCTGGCTGAGTCACTCTCCAAAGCGTGGGACGGTGACCCTGTATCATCATTTGGCAGTATAATCTGCATGACGCAGAAACCGGACCTTGAGACGCTTGAATTCCTGAAAGGCAAATTCGTTGAACTGATAATCGCGCCTGGCTACGATGATGATGCACTTCTTTTCCTGAAGAACAAGAGTAAAGACCTGCGCATCCTTGAATTGCCCATGGGCAACGGTGTCCAGCTTGAGAATACGTACCGCTATATCGTTGGCGGCATGCTTATGCAGTCAAGGAACAGGGGATTGTACGAGAAATGGAATGTTGTCACTGAACATCCTTTTCCTGAGGAGAAGCGGGGGCTGGCTGAGTTCGCCCTGACCGCATGCAAGTATACAAAATCAAACGCCGTCGTCATCGCGCGTGAGTATGAAAAAGGATTATACCAGATACTCAGCATTGGCGCAGGCCAGCCTAACAGGGTTGATGCAATACGGAAACTTGCAGCCACAAAAGCTGTAGAGAATCTGAAGCTGTTATATGAGCAGGAAAAGCCTGAGGTCAGCGAGAATGAATTTATTAAACAGGTTTTGAGCGAATGCGTTTTGGCGAGTGATGCATTCTTCCCATTTGATGACAGCATCGTTTACTCGGCAGAGAATTACATCAGGTACATCGTATCCCCAGGCGGTTCTATACGGGATAAAGAAGTGATAGCGGCAGCGAACAGGCTCGGGGTTTCACTCGTGTTCACAGGAATGAGGCATTTCCTTCATTAGAACGAACGGACAAATTTGATCGTATATTTGATCGTATATTTGATCGTATAAGCGATGCAGCTAGCATGATTATTAAATTAATATAGACATAAATTTTAGTTAAATATATGTAGAATCATTGTAATTCTTCATACGGTAATCGAAAGGAGGCAACAATATGGCAGATAACAACGTAGTGTATATCGGGAACAAACCAGTGATGAACTATGTTCTTGCTGTGGTCAAGGAATTCAACAATGGCGCAAAAGAAGTTACCGTAAAAGCAAGAGGGAGGGCAATATCAAGAGCTGTAGATGCTGTAGAAGTCTCAAAGAACAGGTTCGTAACGGATACTATAATTAATAACATCAAGATAGGTACTGAAAAAATGGTCTCAGAAAATGGAGAGTCCAATGTCTCCATCATTGAGATCGTGATGGCTAAATCGCCCACTTAAAATCAACATACAGTACCTTTATTTCAGGCAGTTAAAATATGCCTGAGCTTCTGCTTTGTCAGTTATTGACTGAGAGTTTCGATGAACTCGTTCACAGGGATAGCTCTGTAGGTCGCAGTCCTGACGCTGCCGCGGGATAAGTATTCGACAACAGCTTTGAAAATCGTATTCTCATCGCGTGCTTCCACTATTGTCATGAAGTCAAAATTTCCCAGGACAACGTACTGCTCAAGTACTTCTATTCCCATTTCCCTGAGCTCGGCATTAACTTCCTTAACCCTGTTCGGGTTCTTTTTAAGGGTCTTTGCACCTTCATCTGTCAACTTAGATGTTATTATATATCTTGCCATAATTATACCTCCAATTCCCATATTAAATTAGAGACTTCCTTGTATATAGACTTTGGGACATGCCTCAGGGCAAGACCGACGGGTACATATTTTCAATGCGCTGATGCTCCTGGAACGCAAACTATAACTGTTAAGCAGCCTCCATAAAAATAATTGAGGTTATTATGAAGTACGATACTTTAGCATCAAAAGAAGCAGTTAACAAAGTAATGGAAGTAGTGAAACCCCGTGGCATCGATCCTGAGTTCGTAAATACGAAAGAAGAGGCACTTCAGAGATTAAAGAAATTGATCCCTTCAGGCGCCCAGGTCATGACGGGCAGTTCAAGAACACTTGAGGAGATTGGTTTTGTTGATCTTTTGAAATCAAAAGAACATCCATGGAAAAATTGGAAAGATATAATTTTAGCAGAAAAAGATGAAGCTAAACAAATGGAGCTTCGCAGAAAAAGCGTCTCATCAGAATACTTCCTGGGGAGCGTCCACGCAATTGCAGAAACCGGAGAAGCGGTCATTGCCAGCAATACCGGCAGCCAGCTTCCTTCCTACGCATATACGAGTAAAAATGTGATATGGGTTGTCGGGACGCAAAAAATCGTGCCAGCACTTGAAGATGCAATAAAACGCGTGAGAGAGCACGTTTTTCCACTCGAAGATAATAGAATGAAAAGTTTAGGTTATCCGGGAAGCAATATAAGCAAACTTTTGATATTCCAGAAAGAAATAAATCCCGGCAGGAAAATTACACTTCTTCTGGTAAATGAGAAATTGGGATTTTAATATATAACGAAGGGAGGCTACAGTTTCAGTCTCCTGTATTCTATTTTCATGCATTTGTCCATCACAACTTCAATCCCCGCCGCCCTGGCTTTTGCCGCTGCCTCTTCGTTCACGATACCCTGCTGCATCCATATGGCATTTGGCTTAATAGCGATAGCTTCATCCACTATTGGCGGAACAGCCTCAGGACGCCTGAAGATATCTACAACGTCCACTTTTTCAGGTATCGATTTAAGGTCCGGGTAACTTTTTTTCCCTTTCCACTCTGCCAGTTTGGGATTGACAGGTATGATATTATACCCGTGCTTTTCCAGAAAGCTTGCCACATCATAGCTTGGGCGCTCGGGATTATCCGAGATGCCCACAACAGCGATGTTCTTATAGCTCAAAATCGTCTCTATGCTCATATAACTCCCCCGGGTCTATGTTCTATATGCCTTTTAAAACCTTATGTTCGTTATCCAGTGCCTTTCGCAGTCGGATCAGGTTTAAGATATATCCGATCAGCACTACCCACACGATAGTAAATGCTGCGTATAAGTAAGTCATACTCATAGCAGCTATTCTATCTTTTTATTACATAAAGGTTATGAACTTAAAAAATAATCCGTGATTCTAGTGATAGAAACTAAAATAAAATCCCCAAGACTCGTTGCATGGGAACTGACGAACGCCTGCAACCTTGCATGTATCCACTGCAGAGCCTCTGCAATTAAAGACCCTGCTCCCGATGAGCTATCCACGGCGCAAGCAAAGCATTTCGTGGATGAACTGGTAGAGTACAAACCCATTATAATCCTCACAGGCGGGGAGCCTCTTCTTCGCGCCGATGTGTACGATATTGCACGCTATGCTTCAGGGCATGGTCTGCGGGTGGTGCTCGCAACGAACGGAACGTTGCTTACGCCCGAAATTGCCCGGAAATTAAAGGATGCAGGAATTCAGCGGGTGAGCATAAGCATCGACGGAGCTAAAGAAGAGACGCATGATACTTTCAGGGGAGAGCCAGGCGCATTTAATGGCGCTATGCGCGGGATCGATATCTTGGAAAAAGAAGGGATTAGTTTCCAGATAAATACCACGATCACAAAAAGGAATCTCACGGAAATCCCGGGGATTTACGACCTCGCTCTTGAACTTGGAGCCTCTGCGCTCCATATCTTCCTCCTGGTCCCGACTGGCAGGGGTGAGGAGATAGAGTCCGAGGAAATCCCGCCGCAGGAGTACGAGCGCGTGCTTAACTGGTTCTACGACAAGAGCAAGGGCTCGCGTATCCAGCTAAAAGCAACATGCGCCCCGCATTACTTCAGGATAATGCGCCAGCGCGCAAAGGCTGAAGGGATAAAGATAACAAGGGAAACGCACGGGCTTGAGGCGATGACAAAAGGCTGTCTCGGCGGCTCTGGTTTCTGTTTCGTATCTAGCAGGGGCGATGTTTATCCCTGCGGATATCTCCCTGCGCTTGCAGGCAATATACGGCAGCGCCCGTTCAGGATGATATGGGAAAAATCGAAGGTGTTCAACGACCTGCGCAACCCTGCAATGCTAAAAGGAAAATGCGGCGCCTGCGAATACCGCATGGTATGCGGGGGATGCAGGGCGCGCGCGTACGCGGCTACCGGAGATTATCTGGATGAAGAGCCCTACTGTGTTTATGTGCCGGTGAGAGCATGATATCATTGGATGATACTGATAAAAAGATATTAAATGTCCTTCAGCTTGATTTCCCGCTAGTGCACCGACCGTTCGATGAACTGGCTAAGAGCCTGGGCTTAAAGGAAGAAGAGGTGCTCAGGCGCATCAAAAGGCTCCAGGAAGAGGGAGCTATCAGGCGCATCGGTCCGATCATCAGCACAAAGAAAACGGGAGGCACGAGCACACTTGTGGCGATGAAAGTGCCCGATGAGCGGATAGAGGAGGCTGCAGAGTTCATAAACCGGTACGACGAGGTGTCGCATAATTATCTGCGCCCTGCGGATTATAATATCTGGTTCACGCTTTCGGCCAAGAGCGAGGAGAGGATGCAGGGGATATTGAAAGAGATCGCTGAGAAAACGGGGTGCGAGGTCAGGAGTTTGCCTACGAAGAGGCTGTTTAAGATCGGGGTGAAGTTTAATATAAAATAAATGCCGGCGTTCGGAGCGTTCTTGCTAAAATTAAAATAATAATTTTATATTTTGATTAAATCCGTCTCCAAATCTTCTTCCTTCATTCTTTTCTTAAGATATTCCCTGTCTAATTTGTCTGAATAAACCCCGATAAGTACCTGCGCCTGCTCACAATCATATTGAGATCTCCAGTGTTTGCAGGCGTTCAGTCTGTCAACTATCAAAATCTATATCCAGACTTTTGCAAGTGCCTCTTGTGTAAAATTCTACTGCACTTCCCCCAACTAAGATCGTTTTCTTTTTTTCAGGGAGTTTTTCGCTAACTTCCGCTAAAATCCTGAATTTACTGCTCAATTCTCCCAAGGCAAAACCTCTTTTATTTTATTTCCTTCAAAAATAACTCCTTCTGCCACCCTGAGCTTCGCTATCTCTATGAACATCTTCACTTTTTCCGGAGCCCTTGGTTTTGTCCTGATAGCAGCCATAAATTAATAATATAAAATTATTGCAAAGAGGTATAAGTATTTCGTTAGCTTGAATCATATTCCAATATCGCAACCTTTTAGGCTTATAAAACCTACAAGAGCTTATGATCGAGCCAGAGGAAATTAGCGAAGTGTTATCCGAATACGACCTGAGCAAAACCACAATAGGCGTTCTTGCATCCCATTCCGCGCTTGATGTATGCGACGGGGCTGTTGAAGAAGGTTTCAGGACGTATGCCGTATGCGAGAAAGGGCGCGAGAAGACATATACTGAATATTTCAAGGCACAGAGAAATAATGGAAAACTAATTCGCGGCGTTGTGGATAATGCAGATGTTTATAACAAGTTCAACGAAATCTTAAAACCTGAGAACCAGCAGAAGTTGCGGGATGACAACGCGATTTTCATCCCGAACCGCTCATTCACATCCTATTGCTCGATAGACAATATAGAAAATGATTTCAAAGTCCCGATGTTCGGAAGCCGCAACCTCCTCCGCAGTGAAGAGCGGGGTATCAAGCGGGATTACTACTGGCTGCTTGAAAAGGCTGGTCTTCCATATCCGGAAAAGATCAAAAAACCCGAGGACATAGACAGCCTTGTAATGGTAAAACTCCCCCATGCGGTAAAGAAACTTGAGCGCGGGTTCTTTACAGCCGCTTCATATGCCGAGTTCAAGCAAAAATCAGAAGCCCTCCTGAAGCAGGGGGTTATCACGCGCGATGCGCTTGCAGAGGCAAGGATAGAGAGGTACATAATCGGACCTGTCTTTAATCTGGACATGTTCTATTCGCCCATAGAAGAGGAGATGAGCAAGATTGAACTTCTCGGCATCGACTGGCGGTTCGAGACGAGCCTGGACGGTCATGTGCGCTTGCCTGCGCCCCAGCAGATGACGCTGAACGAGCGCCAGATCACGCCTGAGTACACCGTATGCGGTCATAATTCTGCCACGCTGCGTGAATCCTTGCTGGGGGATGTGTTCGAGCTTGCTGAAAAATACGTCAGGGCGACGCAAAAATACTACAAGCCCGGTATCATCGGACCTTTCTGCCTCCAGACATGCGTGGACAAAGACCTGAACTTCTATGTGTATGATGTGGCGCCGCGCGTGGGCGGGGGCACGAACGTGCATGTCTCGGTTGGGCATCCGTACGGCAATACCTTATGGCGCAAACCCATGAGCACGGGGCGGCGCGCTGCGATGGAGATACGGCGCGCGATCGAGCAGGAGAGGGTGGAAGAGATCGTGACATAAGATAAATGAGCCACAGAGGCACAGAGAGCTTTTTTCAAAATATTTCTCTGCGTCTCTGTGCCTCCGTGGCGATTGTTTTTATATATCACAAAATTTAGGACACTACCCCTTCCTCAACCTCCCCACTTCCTCCTTCCCCGGAATCCTCAGCACAAAGCACCCGTGGCACGGCTTAACGTACGGCATAATAACATCCTCGTTCTCCACAGCAATCGGGATTGGCGGCACTCCTATCAGATAATTATCAAATATCCTGTACCCCGCCTCTACATAATAAACTTCCCTGAAATTTTTCTTTATAAAATCCGCGCACTCCTTAAAAGAGCTGTTGGGAAGCAGTATCTCATAATTCATTTCGTCAATGCAGCCCATGACTTCACCCCGTCTATCTTTGCCCGAAGAGGCGTTGGATTATGCACGGCTTTTGCAGCGATGATATAAGAATCCCCGCTTTCTTTGATGAGCGGCTCGATATCTTTTCCGAAAATGACAGCTACTGTTTTCGCTTTTGAAAGGGATTTGACGGTAGCAAGATACGAAATGCCGCTATCGCTGTGAATGAACACGAAACACAGGTCAAAATCAGTTTTCTTCTCTGCAAGATTTGCTATACACCTGTCAAGGTCTATAGCTTTTTTGATGTAGTGTTTTTCCGGGTCAGAGTTAAGGAGCAGGCTTATGGCAGCATTGTTCCCAGCCGCAGTAACCTCAAACCCTTCGCGGTTCAGTTTATTTGCAATATACAGCGCCGCTGCTGTCTGGACAGGCAGTTCGGGGCATCCCATCATGAGAAGTGCATTCATTCCGGATTCCTCTCTTTTGATTTTTTGTAATATTCGATACGCTTACTTAGTACACAACCCCCGCCGCGAATGCCGCCTATCGGGTTTCCCGGCACTCCCATCGAGTTCATGCAGCGCGCCATCACCGCGGCACCACGCGCAAGCCCATCGTCCACGAACACTACATGGTCTTCAGGTTCTTTATAAATCCCAAGTTCCTTGACAGCTTTCAGTATCAGGTGCGGTTTGCAGCCCGTGATTGCAGCCCTCCCCGTCAATCCGATAGACGTTCTCTCAGTAATAAGATCGTTATCAATTCCCAGTTTTATAAGGCGCTCAACCATCATCGCCGAGACCAGATCAAGTGTAGCGAACATTGTCTTCAGACCGTGTTTTGAATATATTTCCGCGCCTGCATCGGTCAGTTCAGGCATAAGGCTTCCGTTAACCCCGACATCGCATCCGACAAGGGTAACGCCGATCTCTTTTGCCGCACTCGGGTCAACAGGCACGCTCCCGTACCTGTCCCTGTCCTCAGGCACTATCTCAATAGATATGCGGGAATGAATCGCATCAGCGTATTTCTTAATGGTGGAGCTTTTTGATAACCATATCATAACCTCTTTATTATTGCTGTAAAGGTCAAGAGCAGCGCCGTATCGTTTATCCACGAGCCCTGTGCCTTTTATCACAGCATCAGGTATTGCGCCTGCATAGCCGCACAGGTTGGCGATTGTCCTTGCATACGGAATATCACTATTAGTGATGCGCCCTTTCAGCGTGGTGCCAAAGTCCATTGAAAAAACAGGGTTCCTGTAATCCACGCCAGCCCATTTAGCCCCCTCCTTGATACCGGCTGTTGATAGCTCCCCTTCCATCTCATTTGCCACGATCTCCACGCCTGTTGAGCCGACAGGGGGAAGAACACCGCCAACCGCGCCTGTAAAAATCACCTTGTCGATAAGAGTATGGTCCCTGAATTTTAAGGGGACGTTCTCGATAGACATCGCAGGTACCATCTTCTTTGGGGGAATTCCTGCAAGAAGACAGCCGTCTGCGAGTGCTTTTATGAACTCCCCGACTTCATGGGGTGATGAGAAACCTGCGACAACACCTGTTGACCGCACAGCGAAATCAAGGTGAGTCCCGATATCCAGGTTGACAGTCTCGTGAGCTTCGATGAGCGTGTCGCGGACCAGTTCAGCTATCGATTCCCTTGTCAGCGATACGCCACTTAAGGTCGTGCCGAAAATCCTCTCATTGGGCTTGGGTTTCCTGACGTCGCGGGTCATCTTTACTGTCTTGTTCAAAAGCCTGGTGCGCCCGTCCTTCATGTTCGTGGCTGTCAGGATGCATTTTGTTGTGGTGTTTCCCACTTCGATGGATGCCACGATAAAGTAAGGTACGACCTCAGCCACCATTTTCGGGTCGCCTTTAAGTTCAACAGGACTGATGGGCTGGCTTTCGGCAATCCTTGGTTTGGGACTTAACATGCAGCCGAGTATTAATTTAACGGGGTTTTCCATATACATCTCCGGGTTTTGATAGACGTTGTCATAACCATACATTAACTTAAAAATTTAACTACTATGCAGTACTTCCGTAAGTAGTCATTCAGTTTAAAGTTTTTATTATAAAATTTGTTATTTGACCATATTTTCTGGAAAATATGGCTTGGTTCAGAGATAGTCTGGCGTATGTTTTATGGGATTTTCAATAAAAAATCGATAGCTTACGCCAATACCTTTGCCACCTCATTAGTAGGAATAAAATGAATTCTGAGATGCATCATACAGAATTCAATGTTCAACGTTTTCTCATTTCTGAATTGTTTAAATAGATGGTCTCGATAGATTTTTTTCTTCACTGTATGGAAAAACGGTGCCTGGCATATCATTCTTTACATTTTCTTTAATCAGCA
>NZ_FZMP01000184.1 GCF_900196725.1 Candidatus Methanoperedens nitratireducens
TGGAAGTATTGAATCATTGTAATGTTAATCTGGAATCTTTATACTAGCTATAAAAATTACTTAGATTTAATTCTTAACGGTTTCAGATATTTTCCAACTTTTAAACCCACCATAAATTCATCGATCATAAAAATCCACACCCTGTTTTTTAAGACACATTCAAGTTTTGTCAAACTTAACTTTTTAACAAACGATTTTTGACAGCCTATCCAAGCAAACGCAGACTTGACAGAACCTCCAATCGTCACTCTTATATAGAACCTCAAACATTGTTTTGCGAAAATTCAGAGCCCGGCAGTTATATAATCCACTGAAATTTATATAACCCGCCGGGAACCAGAACAATCATAAACCGGAGGATATATTCATGTCAGCACAACTTGGCGGACAGCCGATCATAATTTTAAAAGAAGGCACGGAGAGAAGGCGGGGACATGAAGCCCGCAGCAACAACATCATGGCGGCAAAAGCAGTTGCAGCCGCAGTAAGGACTACTCTTGGACCAAAGGGCATGGACAAGATGCTCGTGAACGGCGGGGATATCACGATCACGAACGACGGAGTTACCATTCTCAAAGAGATGGACATCGAGCATCCTGCCGCGAAAATGCTTGTCGAGGTGGCAAAGACCCAGGACGACGAAGTGGGGGATGGCACCACGACAGCGGCAGTGCTTACCGGGGAATTGCTTGAGCGCGCCGAGGAGCTTCTGGAGCAGGACGTGCATCCCACGATCATCGCTACAGGCTACAGAATGGCCGCTGAAAAGTCAATTGAGCTGTTAGCTGATATCACGCATACCATTACAGAGGACGATGATGCCGCTCTCCTGAACATCGCGAAGACGGCGATGACCGGGAAAGGTGCGGAGGGTTCAAAGGACAAACTTGCTGATATCGTAGTTGGAGCCATCAGGTCTATCGTGGATGAAGAAGACGGGAAAAAAATAGTGGATATCAATAACATAAAGACAGAGAAAAAGGTCGGCAGGAGCGTTGAAGATAGCGAGCTTATCAAAGGCATAGTCCTTGATAAGAACAAGGTGCATCACCACATGCCCGACAAGGTCAAAGACGCAAAAATAGCTCTTATCACCAGACCGATCGAGTTCAGCAAGATGGAACTTGAGGCCGAGATTAAGATTTCGACACCCGGAGAGCTTGTTAATTACCTTGATCAGGAAGAGCAGATAGTGCAGGACATCGTGGACCGGATAGCAGCTTCGGGAGCGAACGTCGTGCTCTGCCAGCTTGGTATTGATGATATTGGCCAGCACTTCCTGGCAAAAGCAGGCATTTTTGCGGTTGAGCGCGTTGAGAAAAAAGATATCGAGAAAGTAGCAATGGCCGTAGGAGCCACCCTTATCACCAGCGTTGATGACTTTGATGCTTCATATATAGGGAGCGCAGGGCTTGTCGAAACAAGGGGACACGGCGAAGATAAGATGCTTTACATCACAGAATGCAGCAATCCGAAGGCTGTATCGATCCTTATCCACGGCGGGACCGAGCATGTGGTGGACAGTATCGAGAGGGCGCTTGAAGATGCCTTAAGGGTTGTCGGCGTGGCGATCGAGGATGAGAAACTCGTCGCAGGCGCAGGCTCACCAGAGGTCGAGCTTGCATTGAGATTGAACGAGTACGCTTCTACTCTGAAAGGAAGAGAGCAGCTGGCTGTGACAAAGTTCGCCCAGGCGCTTGAAGTCATCCCGAAGACGCTTGCAGAGAACGCAGGTCTTGATTCCATCGATATGCTTGTAGAGCTTCGAAGCCAGCATGAGAGAGGACAGAAGGATAGCGGGCTGAACGTATTCACCGGCGAGGCGGAAAATATGTGGGATAACGGTGTTATCGAACCCCTTCGTGTGAAGACGCAGGCGATAAATTCGGCAACGGAAGCAGCAATTATGATACTCAGGATAGACGATGTGCTTGCCGCGACAGGCGGCACCGGGGATGGCGGAGCCTGTGGCGGAGGTTCCTGCGGCGGCATGGGTGGAATGGGAGGCATGGGAGGCATGCCCCCAGGCATGATGATGTAGGAATACTTTCTCCCTGCTTGCAGAGCGTATTAATAACGCCGCAGCGTTCATTGGATTGGAACGATAATCGCTTATCGTTCTCAATCCCCGTCCCCCCTTTTTATTGGCTTTTGGAGAATAGAGATAACTTACTGCATCTTAGACCCCGGTATTGAAAAATGGAACACGTTATTTTAAATGCTATTATACTGGCGCTGGCAACCTCAAGTTCAGGGCAATCCCAAAAAAACTTATAAAATTTTAACAAAAAAATCGAAAAACGGATTCGAGCTCGGGCGGGAACTCTCGTTCCATAGTTCTACCGCACCCGGTTTTACCCGAGTTTGGCATTTCTATATCCATCCAAACCTATGGGGCTTCCATAAGTTCAGATAATGATCAACCCGATTTGCTCTCCAATTAAAACATGGCGTTAATGGGACTTAAAAATTTTGGTAATCAGGTCTGATAACTATCAATGTCCTGTTTAAATTTCCAATCAAAACTAATTACAGAATACAATTATTTACAGATGAAAAGATTTATCATCCTTTAAATTATATTGAAATGTCAGGAGACTGATAAATGGAAAAGGAGCTTGCCAGGATCGGCGTTTCTCTTCCGGAGAACCTGCTTGAAGAATTCGATGAAATAATCACAAAAAGAGGTTATTCTTCACGCTCCGAAGGGATCAGGGATGCAATAAGGAGCTATATCCGTTACTACGCCTGGATGAGCGAAGTCGAGGGCGAAAGGGTGGGTACTATCTCTATGGTCTATGATCATAACCAGAGAGGGCTTGTCAATTCACTTCTCGATATCGAGCATGAGTTCTCTTCAATAATACGTTCTTCCCTCCATGTGCATATAAGTCATGATATATGCATGGAAGTACTGCTTGTAAGGGGAGAAGGCAGGGATGTCAAAAGCCTTACGGAGAAGATAATGACGCTCCGGGGAGTAAAACACGTGAAGCTGACAACGATCATCCCCGAAGAGGAAATTTAGCACTGCTACCATTTTATCATGTTATATATCACAACATTGTGGTGAGCCAGTTCATGGAGTATGCTTATTACCTCATCCTTGGGGATCGCAATGAATTTCCTTGATATCCTGATCACATCTTCCACTTCTACCTTCCCGTAATAGCTTAACATTTTGACAACCCTCATGATGGTATTCTTCTGCCTCTCATGCTCCCGTGTCTGGTATGTGCGTATAGCCCGGAGGAAATCTATCTTCCGGAACTCAGGCCAGAACGGGGCGCAGAAATACGCTGCACACTCATTCCCGTTCGCCTGCCATGGAAGGAAATTGGAGATACGTTCATCTCCGCCTGTTCGGATGATAAGATCAACACAGGGCACAGAACCGCTTGACGGATACAGGTTGCGTGAGATTGTCTCTTCATTGATGTCCCTTAAAGACAGCTTGCCGTTCTTTATCTTCAGTGCCAGGGCGCGTGTCGTGTCCACAAGCTCCTGCCTGCCTCCGTAAGCAAGCGCAACATTGAGATACACGCCATTGTAGTGTTTTGTTACATCTTCGGCATGTTTAGCAGCCGTTCGCAGTGAGCTCGGCAGATGGTCTGTGCTCCCGATTACCCTGACTCTCATGCGGCGCTGGTGGGTGCGCTTGTCACTGCATATTTCATCGAATTTGATGCCGATAAGCTCAAAAAGCTGGTTCTTTTCTTCTTCTGACCGTGTGAAATTCTCGGTTGAAAATGCATACACAGTGAGCTGACGGATGCCCAGGTCAAAGCTCCAGTCAAGCACCCTTTCAGTGGTATCCGCCCCCTTGAAATGACCGTAATACTTTGCAAGCCCGTATTTTTGTGCAAAGCGCCTGTTACCGTCCATTATTATAGCAACATGAGACGGGACCGGCTTATCCTTTATTTCATTGGTTAGCAAAGCCTCATAACCACCATATAATAGATTTCCCACAAAGTTCAAGCCTGTATACCTCACCCATTTATTGTCAGGTTAGTATTAAAATTTACCTGAAATCTCCAAGCATGCGCTGTTCCTCTGGTTTTTCTACAATTATATTCGTTCCTATCTGTTTAAGGACTTTGGTAGCGACTTTTGTACCGATTATCTTTGCAATTTCTTTCTGGTCTGCTGCGCGGAGAGCTTCCATGTCCCTGAATCCTGCATTATAGAGTTTGCGGGCACGCACCCTGCCGATGCCTCTTATCTGGATGAGATCAAGAAGCTCAGGGCTTGCTCCGTATTCAACACGTTTCTCAAGTTCCCTCGCCCTGTGCGCGCATCCTCTTCCTAGATATGTACCAAGTTCAGCCATTGAATGGACAAGCCAGAGCGTGGTTTCCGAAAGAGCCCGGACGTCGCCTTCACCGATGCCGTATTTCTTGACAATGTCCTCTTCTTTTATCTCGTTTATCCAATCAAGCATGACGCAGGCGGTCTTGACCTCTGACAGGAACCATTCATAATCGACTTTGAACTGCTCGGGTATATGGACAAATTCCATATGATGCTCCATTACAAGGTCACTTAGTCGTTCGTAATCGTTTGAACGCAGGTATAGCTTTCGCATATCAGGCGTCATGCTGACAAGATGAAGGAGGGTTAGTTCGGTGTATTGAATATGTTCCTTTTCCATTTTTTCCATGCCTTCAATAATGGTTGAAGCTGATAGCGGGTCTATATATAAATGTGAGACAAGTTCCCCGAGTTTTGTGGCTCCTAAAAGCCCTGCCTTTTCTTTTATCATCTCTTTGTCAACCAGGAAACCGATTACTTTTTCAATTACCGCCTTCAGGCTCCACGGCGTCTGCTGGCATGAATAAAATGTGGCGCCCATGAATTCCAGCAGTTCTTCCATGCTCCTTGCAAAACCTGTCGCTATTGTTGAAAGGATATGCGTGCGCAGGGCGTTCTCGCTGCTCAGCTTTGACCAGATTCTCTCAACGTCCGCAAGAATATACTGCTTCATGAGCGCCTCTAATTCATCGTATGTCTTCGCGATAAGGACCGATTCACCGTATGGGTCAAGGCGCGGGCGCCCTGCTCTCCCTGCCATCTGCTTATACTCAAGCACCGGAATAGGCGTCATCCCGAAGTTGGCATCGTACCGGCGGTAGCCTTTGATCACGACGCGGCGAGCCGGGAGATTTAGACCTGCGGCAAGGGTCGGGGTTGCAGCGATGACTTTAATAATGCCTGTGCGGAACCCGTCCTCGATGAGCTTGCGCTGCTCCGAGATGAGACCTGCGTGATGGAACGCGCTTCCGTTCTCGATGCACAGGGCAAGCTTCCTTGTAGTATCCACTTCGCTTGTCTCGCGTACTTCTGCTGCGATGGTTTTGAGTTTTTCTTTCGTCTCCTGCGAAAGCAGCTCCGATATCGCAGTCCCGATGCGCGACGCCATGCCCTCTGAGTTCTTTCGGCTGCTCTCAAAAACCAGGCACTGTCCGCCTTCTATTAGAGTATCGCAGACAAGGGAGATGGCGCTGTCCCTGAATTTTTCTTTGACTTCCCTCTGGCTGCCGGCAAAATTTATAGCGTTCCCGAAAAATACGCCTTCCTTCAATTCGATGGGGCGCCAGTCACTAACCACAAGTTCGGCATTCAGCCATTTTGCGATCTCGTTCGCGTTTCCTATGGTGGCTGAGAGCGCGACCATCTGCAGCTTCGGGTTCATTCGCATCATTTTGGCGAGCACGATTTCAAGCGTGGGCCCGCGGTCAGGCGAATCAATGAGGTGGATCTCGTCTGCGATTACGACTGTTATTTCCTCCATCCAGTAGGCTTTATTGCGCAGCAGCGAGTCCACTTTTTCGGATGTAGCGACGATAATATCTAAATTCCGAAGCCACGCGTCCTGAGAATCGAAATCACCTGTCGCAATGCCTGTTAACACCCCTCCGCCGCTGCTTTTCTTGATAGCCTCAAAACTTTTGAACCTGTCGTACTTTTCCGAGGCGAGCGCGCGCAGGGGAACTATGTAGAGGGCTTTTCCCCCACCGTTCAATATCGATTTCAGCATGGCGAACTCCGCAAGAAGTGTTTTGCCTGAGGCTGTTGGGATCGCTGCGACGATATTCTTGCCTTCGAGGAGACCGGCTTCGATTGCGGCTGATTGTGGGGGGTAGAGGTCGGTGACGCCTGTATCATGATAATATTGAATAACGCCTTCTGGAAGGTCAAGTTCCTGGATTTTCATTTCAGTGCTAAAAGGAGGAAGGGATTAAAAAGTGTTTCTCAGACTTTGTAAAAATAACTTTAAGATAAAATTCGTTTGATAACGTATGATATATAATACGATTATATGATGTATCATACGATCGGACAGCATTTGTATTTCTTATCCTTTGCGCGAAGAGTATTAGTAGCTAAATCCGTACCATCTCGCAAACCCTTCGTTAGCAGATATTGAATAACTCATAAGAATAAAAGTAGAAAAGTATATTTAATTAAAAAATATACTAGTATACTAGTATGACAACCACAATCAAAGTCTCCGACGAAACAAAGCAGCGCCTGGACATGATACAGGCAAAAATAACCCTTGCGCGCCGCAAGAAAGTAACGCTTATGGAGCTTATCGATACCATGACGCAAATCGCGCTGCGTCATGAGGATGAGCTGCTGCAAATCGAAAAACCGCAGCGTGCTGAGAAAAATCCTGACGCGCCGATTGGCAGGCGGGGGAGGGGCGGCGCGGGTAAAGCGGATGATTACGTTTATGAAGAATAGACAAGAGAGAACTCACCGCAAAGAACGCCAAGAGCGCAAAGCGTAGAGACAATATTATTTGCAAGTGCGCGTGTCACTTCTTCCCCATCACTTCCCTCATCATCTTTATCGAGCAAAGCTCCCCGCACATGCTGCATGTATCTGCGTTCTTGCTCCTTGCATGTATCGCCTTCGCCTTCTCGCTGTCGAGAGCTTGCTCGAACTGCTTCTTCCAGTCAAGGTCTTTGCGCGCCAGCGCCATCTCGCGGTCTTTGGCGCGCGCTTTTTCACGTACGCCTTCTTTCGTCAAATCTGCTGCATGGGCTGCTATCCGCGTTACTATCGTGCCTTCCTTTATGTCTTCCACATTGGGAAGAGCAAGATGCTCGGAAGGCGTGGTCATGCACAGGAAATCCGCGCCGTGCATTCCTGCGACAGCGCCGCCCATCGCTGCTGTGATATGGTCGTAGCCGGGCGCGATATCTGTAACAAGCGGCCCAAGAAGGTAAAGCGGCGCATCATCGGTGAGATGTTTCATTGCTGATACGGAAAGCCCGATCTCGTCAATAGGCACATGCCCCGGACCTTCAACAAGCGTCTGAACTCCTGCCGCGCGTGCCCTTTTTACAAGCTCTCCCAGGATTATGAACTCCTCGAATTTCGCCCTGTCAGAAGCATCGTGGATACAGCCGGGACGCATGCCGTCACCCAGGCTTATGGTCAAATCGTACTCCCTTGCCATCTCAAGCAGGTAATCATACTCCGCATAGAACGGGTTCTCCTCGTAATTCTGGTTCATCCAGGAGATCGTGAATGCTCCCCCGCGGCTCACGACATCCAGTATCCTGTCGCTGCTTTTCAGGCGCTTGAAGGATTCATGCGTCACGCCTGCGTGGATAGTGACAAAATCTATGCCATCATCAGCGTGTTTTCTTACGGCGTTGAACATATCGTCAGATGTCATTTTCCCGATACCATTGCTCGCTGCCTGGTAGATGGGCACGGAACCCACAGGCACATCTACAGCTTCTATGACTCGTTTGCGTATCAGGTCAAGATCGCCACCCGTGGAGAGATCCATTATAGTGTCTGCGCCGTATCTTTGCGCCGTCAGGGCCTTTTCGACCTCAGCTTCAATATCAACATAATCCCTTGAAGTACCCACGTTGGCATTGATCTTTGTCTGCATCAATTTGCCAATACCCATTGGCTGTGACTTGCTTTTGACATTCTTAGGGATGACAAGATGCCCTTTTGCAAGCAGCTTTCTTACACCCTCAACATCTACCCCCTCTTTTGCCGCCGCACGTCTCATTTCTTCTGTCACAACGCCGGCGTGTGCTTCTTCCATTAATGTGGTCATTTCTTCCTCGAACCGAACATTTTAGCCATCAGGCCTATCCCGCGCTTTGTTTTTTGTTTCTTCTGTGCCGGTTTTTCAATTTCTTCAGGATGTTTTTCCGGATGTTCTTCGGGAGGCTCTTGCGGAGACTCCTTTTTTTTCTCCGGGCGTTCCCTGCCCTGTTTTGATGCCTGTACCTGCAGTATTTTACTCAAAATAGAATCCGAGGGTAAAGCCTGCGTCGTTTGTTCTTTACCCCGGGCAGGCAAAGGCTCAGTTTTATTCTCAGCTACCGGCTTGCCATCAGCAATAGGTGTTTTCACGATCGGAACACTGGCCCCGCCGTGCCTGCTCTTTCTAACCCTGATATCCACAAGCACGGGGCGCTCGATATAATTGCTCACTATCATCGCCACACCCGGGGAAAGGCTCTTGATATCATCCTCTACACCTGAGCTTATGCCTTCAAGCCCTTTACTGATAGCTTTTAAATCATTCGGGTTCGTCACTTTCATTATTATCTGGGTATTGCACTGCGAAAGGATATTCTTATCCACACGCGCCGGGCGCTGCGAGACGACCAGGAGCCCAAGACCGAACTTCCTGCCCTCAGAGGCGATCGTGCGCAGGATATCGCTGCACACCGCCCCACCGAATCCTTTCTCGGGACAGAAATTGTGTGCCTCCTCAAGCACAAGCATGCATGGGGACACTGTGTTGAGCTTGCGCGCCTCGAACAGGTCGCTGCACAGCTTCGCAACTATCATCCCCTGGAGGTCGGGATTCACGCCTTTCATATCGATTATCGAGGCCCTGCCTTCCTGTACGAGTTCATTGATGGAAGTGTGTTTATCAGATAATATCCCCGTCTCCCGTAAAGCCTCAAGCTTGCTTATAACGTTCCATTTGATTTTACTCTTGTTCTGCCCAACCTCGAAGATTATATCGTCAATAGTATAGGTCTGCTTTTCCACTTTGAGTTTTGAGACCGCCTCGAACAGTATGCCTGTCTGGTTCTGCGACTGGTCTTCAGCGAAGAATTGCATAAAATCTTTTATACCAAGGTTTATTCCGTTTAACCTGAAAAGAGTGTCTGCGCCAGGGTTGAGTACCTTATTTGCAGGTGTATATACTGTTACCTGCGTAGCATAGCCTTTTGGCGATATTCCGTACCGCTCAAAAGATGAGGGCTTGTCCTCGTTCGGGAATTTCAGGGTGGCATATTCCCCGTGCGGGTCAATTATCAGGAGCGGGACGTTCTTGTCAAGAAGCTCCTCCAGTATCACGCCACTGGTATAGGATTTTCCCGCACCTGTCTTTGCCAGGATGCTGCAATGCTTCTGGACCAGGTTGTTGGCATCGAGATTGACATGGACATTCTGACCTTCAAGAAGACCGATGTAAACATCCCCCCGCATCAAGCCAAGTGTCTGTCTTATGAGCAGTTCATCAGCTTTAAAGACCTTATCCCCGGGGCTGAACGGGGATTTCGGCACCCGCATGGTCCCTTCCTTGTCCCTTGAACCTATCACGGTCGCCTGCGCTATAATCCGTTCATCCATCTCGCCTACTTTGGATGAACCTTCAGCCACATCGACTGCTTCTTTTATTGAGAAATCCTCGCTTGAGCGGGTGATAGAAGAGACCTGCCCCAGGGTCCAGCCATCCGATTCGTGCCAGACTTTTATGTAATCTGACTTTTTTATTGCCGTGCTGTCGGAGACGGCAAACATGAAATTTAGAGATTCGGTTTTTCCGAATATAACGCCGATTGAGTCCTTCACCATTGTATCTCTCAGGATTATTCCATTGATTATTATACTTTCTCTATAACCATTACTCCAGTTAATGAGGATTTGATTAACCTTCCCGGTGGTTACCAATTCATAGGTTCTCGATT
>NZ_FZMP01000187.1 GCF_900196725.1 Candidatus Methanoperedens nitratireducens
AAGAAAAATATTTGTAGTATTATTCTAATAGTAATTTTAGCCTTTGCAGTTAATATGATATCTGCTTATACTTAAAAACGTATTTTTCTGCAAAGGCATCTTCCTATCAGTTAGTATTAACCCATTTATATGGTGACAAACGGAATAATTCAGACCGTCCATATTATACCTCTGAAGAAAAAAGCTAATTTGCAACTACACAATCATGGCATATATCATAGTAGAACAAAAATTTTATTAAACAGATTTTATTGTCGTATCAGAACTTCTAAGCAGATAGCTAACAACCTTGGAATAGCGACCGAAAGCAAGAGTGATAATCAATTGCTAGGTAAAATACAGAAAAAAATGCCCACTGAGATAAAAACTCTTAATTATAAGAAGGAATAAAGTAGTTTGTATTGGGTCTATGTACTCTGGAAAAAATATAGCTTTGCTGGTGATAATCTTATTAGTTATTACAAGCGGATGTTTAAAAACCGAAAAAGCACTAAAGGTGGATCTCTCAAATAGAACTATTGATGCTGGTGACAATTCAGATCCGGAGAGCCTCAGGATAGCAGTATCTGCAATCATTTCGCCCGATGAGACTCTAATTTATTATCAGGATATGTTTGATTATATATCTTTGAAATTGGGTGTTCCTGTGAAGCTTGTCCAGCGTAAGACCTATCAGGAAGTAAACGACCTCGTGCGGAAAAATAGCGTGGACGCAGCTTTTGTATGCAGTCTTGCATATATAGAGGGAAAAGACCAGTTCGGCATGGAACTCCTTGCAGTACCCGTAGTACGGGGCGAACCCCGTTATTATTCATATATTATAGTGCCGGAGGACAGCAATATCAACTCACTCAAAGAACTGAAAGGTAAAACCTTTGCCTACACAGACCCGCTCTCCAATTCAGGGAAGCTGTCACCTGAGTATATGATAGCACAGATGGGTGAAAATCCGGAGACTTTTTTCAGGCTGACGTTTTTCACTTACAGCCATGATAAATCCATTCAGGCGGTGGCTGAGAAGATGGTTGATGGTGCTGCCGTGGACAGCCTGGTCTGGGATTACAAAAATGCAACCGAACCGAGATTTACTTCAAGAACTAAAATTATAAGTAAATCTCCTCCGTATGGCATTCCTCCTATGGTGGTCTCAAAGGACATCGAACCGGCTCTGAAAGAAAAGCTAAAAATAATACTGCTCCAGATGCACGAAGATGAAAAGGGCAAAGAGATACTGAACAATATTATGATAGACAGGTTCTCGGAAGCGGATGACAGTCTCTACGACTCCATAAGAGAGATGGAAAAGGTAGTCAGCAATGCTAATAGACCGGGTAAATAAAATAAATAATTATATAGGCGGTGGCCTGACAAAGAAATTTATAGTATGGATAATCGTCATTATTATGCTCCTCGGTGCCCTGACCACGGTTTTCGTGCAGATGAGCCTCAACAGGACGCTGTCGGAAGAACTTCGGGAGAGAGGACAGGTCATATCAAGGAACCTGGCTGCAGGCAGCGTTGAATCCATATTAACAGAAGATACTGTGAACCTCCACAGGCTTATTGAAACCATAAAAAAGACCGAGAACGATATAAAATACATATATATAACCGATGAAAAGGGTAAAGTTCTGGCACATACCTTTGACCGGGGCTTTCCGGAAGAACTTCTAATAGTCCACATGGATATGAGCAGCACCTCCCACCTCCTCGATACTGGTGATGGCTATGTCATTGATTTTAGCTCCCCGATACTGGGCGGCAGAGCTGGTTTTATCCACGTGGGAATGGATGAAACATCCATGCAGGAGAAGATAACGCGAACAAGCTATATCATAATCGCCCTCACTCTCATAGCAGGGGCGCTGGGAATCCTGATGGCGTACATAGCCGGGGATTATCTGACAAGACCGATACGTGCCCTGGTAAAAGGGGCTGAGGAGGTAGGTAAAGGGAACCTGGGATATCAGATAGAATCCGGTACGACCGATGAAACACATATTCTCTCAGAGGCTTTTAACCAGATGTCCTGTAACCTGAATAAAAGCATAAGCGAGCTTCGCACTTCCAAGGATAGGTATAAAAAACTTGTGGACGGTATAAGCGATGCTGTGATCCTGATAGATTCGCAAAAAAAAATCCTTTCATGGAACAAGGCTGCACAGGATATATTTGGCTGGAGCGGCGCAGAAGTAATCGGCAGGAAAATCGATATGTTATTTTATCCGCCTTCAGGTGCCGTTACCTCCGGTAACCCGGAGATACAGGGTGGAGAAAGGGTCTTTACAAAAAAAAACGGCAAGACTTTTCCCGGCTTTGTGAGAAACAGACCATTGAAGGATAATGAAAATACGGGCAACGTTGTGGTTATAAGCGACGTTACAGATCAAAAAGAGATGGTAAAGCTTGAAAAACAGCTCTCGCAGTCAGAAAAACTTGCTACAATAGGCAAATTGGCAGCAGGGATTGCTCATGAGATCAACAATCCATTGACCAGTATATCCCTTCACACACAGATAATGCTGAAGAAAACGTGGGATGAGAAAACCAACGGGAGACTCAAAATCATTAATAAGGAAGCAAATAGGGCGGCACGAATAGTGAAAGAATTGCTTGAATTCGCCCGCCAGTCGGAGCCTAAACTAAGTTCGGTAAACATAAATAATGAAATAGAAAAAGTACTGAAAATCCTTGATCCCCAGTTAAATGGTATAAGGGTAACTACTGACCTGAAACCTTTACCCCTTATTCTGGCTGATGGCGAACAGATTCAACAGGTTATCATGAATATGCTGACAAATTCAATACAATCCATAACAACAGCCGGAGAAATAGTCATTGAGACAATAGCAAAACCGGATAAAGTAGAGATAAGCATAACCGATAATGGCTGCGGCATACCGCACGATAACATCGGTAGAATATTTGATCCTTTCTTTACTACCAAAAGACCTGGTGAAGGAACTGGACTTGGACTCTCTATTTGCTATGGGATTATTAAAAAGCATAATGGCTCAATCGACGTAAAAAGTGAAGTTGGAGCCGGAACGACATTTACAGTAAAATTGCCAGTTTGATGTTATGAAGAATATTTTAATAATTGAGGATGAAAAGGAAATCCGGGATGGACTTGTAGAAGTCCTGGAAGATGCGGGATTTGCGGTAGATTCTGCGGATAATGGCGAGCAGGGGCTTGAAAAAATTGCGAAAAAAGATTTTGATATCGTTGTGACGGATCTCATAATGCCTGTGGTTGGGGGAATGGAAGTGCTGCGGGAAACAAAACATATAAAACCCCGTACCCGTGTAATCCTGATCACTGCTTTTGCAACTGTTGATAATGCAGTTGAAGCCATGAAAGCAGGGGCTTCAGATTACATTACAAAACCATTTAGAATAGATGAAGTTCAAACAAAAATACGAAAGGTCCTTGCAGAGGCAGAATTTGATAAACCTCAAATCTTTGACTCTAATCTGATAAAGGCAATCTCAAATCAAATAAGGAAGGATGCAGTGAAACTTCTCTATAAATCAGGCAGACTCAAGTTCACAGAGATTCAGCGCGGGCTTGGTATTGAAGATGCCACCAAATTGAACTTCCACATGAGAGTGATGAAAGAACATAAGATCATAGAGCAGGACAGCGAGAAATTTTATGTGCTGACGCCTGTAGGAAAGAAGCTGTTTGAAGCATTAAGGAGTGCCGAGCTTTGAAATATTTCTTATAGAAAAGTCCATTAAATAGAATTTTTTTTCCAAAAAATTTTTTATATGTCAGTCGCCTAATATCTCTTTTATTACTATAAGATAGGAACGGAGTCTGAATAAGAAATGGATCTGAATAAAATTTATATACCATATGTCTCATCATTATTAGAATGATTAAAAATATATTTTATGTGAAGTCCGGGATATTGCAGGAAAACGGTCTGAAGGAGTAAAATTTAAAAAATATGAACAGGTGAATTATGATAGGAACACAGGAACTGGTTATGATCTTTGCTGTTATATTGCTGCTTTTCGGGGCAAGTAAGCTCCCTGAACTGGCACGCTCGCTGGGAAAAGCATCAGGCGAATTCAAAAAGGCAAAAATTGAAACTGAAGAAGAAATCATGAATCTGAACTTGAAAAAGAAGGAGATTTAGAATGGCTTTAGAATTGAAAATAAATAGAAGAAGTTTTCTAAAAGCTGCCGGCGTAACTGGCGCTGCAACCTTTGGCTACCTTTCTCTTAATCAGCCGGTTATCAGGGCTTTAGCCCAGGGCAACGAGGCTGCAGGTGAAGAGAAATGGGTCTCAAGCGTGTGCATCCAGTGCCCTGCAGGCTGCGGCACAAAAGTAAGGGTCGTGAACGGCAGGGCGGTGAAGATAGAAGGCAACCCGGAGCATCCCTACAGCAATGGCAAGCTGTGCCCCAAAGGATACGCCGGGCTGCAATTGCTCTACGACGCAGACAGGGTAAAATCACCTCTTAAGAGGACAAATCCCAAAAAAGGTCAGGACGAAGACCCCGGATTCATGCCTGTTACGTGGGATGAGGCGCTGGATGATATCGCTGCAAGGCTGAAAAAGCTCAGGGAAGAAGGAAAATCCCACACCGTGGCATTCCTCAGCGGGAGGAACCGCGGGAGGGCGGGCGCTGTCTGGGGTACGTTCACTAAGCTGTACGGTACTCCCAACAACCTGGGTCACAGCTCGATTTGCGCGGATGCAAGTAAAAAAGCAAGGATGTGCATAGACGGGACCGATGATTACTGTGCCTATGACTGGGAGAACTGCAACTATGTACTGAACTTCGGCGGGTCCACCCTGGAAGCATGGAGACCCACGAACCTGATGCTCCAGAGATGGGCATATATGAGGCGGGGAAGACCAGTAAGAGCCAAGCAGGTGATGATCGATACAAGGTTCTCTACGACCGCCATAAAAGCCGATGAATGGCTTCCTGTCAGACCGGGCGCGGATGGTGCGCTGGCTCTGGGAATAGCCCATGTCATCCTGACCGGGGGGCTGTGGGACAGGAACTTCGTGGGCGACTTCAAGACAAAAGGAAGAAAATTCGTTACAAGGGAAACCGTAGCAAAAGAAGATTTTGAGGAGATCTGGACGTCAGGACTGGTTGACTGGTGGAATAACGTTTTAGTCAATTTTACCCCGGATAAGGCTGCTGAGATCACGGGCATACCTGCTGACAGGATAACCAGGATCGCTGAGGAGTTCGCGACCACAAAACCCGCGATCGCTGCAGGTGAAAGAGGTGCAGGCGCGCATACCAACGGCACCTACAACCACATGGCGATCCATGCGTTAAACGCTCTCGTCGGAAGCATGTTCGCCACAGGGGGCGTGATGTACCAGATGGGGGTGCCCTACGCCAGCCTGTCTCTGAAAGATGACGACTACATGGATGATACTGCCAAGAAAGCGGATAAGGAATTCAAGGAACACAAGCTTGAGCGCGCCGACAGGGCAAAGAGCGATGAATGGCCGCTTGCAAGCAATGTTTACCAGAACATACCGGATAACCATGCAAAAGGCGAACCATATAAGCTGAGCGTGCTGTTCACATACTACACGAATCCTTTGTTCTCGATGCCGAATCCGCAGCGTGCAAGAGAGGCTTTCAAGGACGTATTCATAGTGGAGACCTCAAGCTACCTGAGCGAGACCGCTCTGTACGCCGATTATATTCTGCCCGACAATTATTACCTTGAGAGGTGGCAGGACGACACGGTATATGCGAGCACAGGGTATCCAGTGGCAGGGCTGCGCGTTCCCGCAGTAAAGCCGGTGTATAACAGCAGAAATTCCATGGAAGTCATTATAGACCTCGGCAAGAGGATGGGCGGGAAGATGGGGGAATATTATAACCAGCTTGGAAGTTTTGAGAACATGCTCCACGAAATATCTAAAGGCTTTGAGAAAACACCCGGAGATAACGGGGTGAGCAGCTTTGATTCATGGGCTGAGAAAGGAGCATGGTATAAGAAGCCCTACCTCTACCGCTTCTCAGGCGGGAAATTCTACGAATGGGACGGCTCGGGGTACAATAAGGAGATGAAAACGACAGAAGAAGTGAAAGAGGAGGAAAAGGACGGGAAAAAAGTTAAAACAACGACGATAAAAGACCCGGTCAAGGATAAGCTCCTGAAAACAAAATCCGGGAAATTCGAGTTCAGGAGCTCAAAGCTTGAGGGATTGACCGACAGGCAGAAGGAAATACTTAAGAGCGAATTGAAATCACCCGAATTCTTTGCATACCCGCATTACGAGGAGCCCCATTTCGCAGGCAAAGAGGAGGGCTTCCCCCTCCACATGAGCTCTCCGAAAATGATAACCCATGCCGAAGGCAGGGGCGCAAATACCCAGTGGCTGCAGGAGAGATTCGGAGTGGTCGTCGGGAAAGGCTGGACTAACTGGGTGGAGCTTAATCCTGACAAGGCAGAAGAGCTCGGCATCAGGAACGGGGACGAGGTATGGGTCGAATCCCCGATAGGGAAGGTAAAGACAATAGCGGTGATAAACCCCGGGAACCCCCCATGGATGGTGGTTTTCCCGTTCGAGCACGGGCACTGGAACTACGGCAGGTACGCTAAAGGATTGGGTGCCAATCCAAACGAGATAATGGTGAACCTCTCAGCCGTGATCTCGGCGCAGAGCTGCACGAATGCAACAATGGTAAAAGTGTACAGGGCGTGAGAACATGGTAAGATACGGGATGGTCATTGATCTGGACAGGTGCGTTGGATGTGCGGCATGCGCGGTCGCGTGCAAGGCTGAGAACAGCGTGACCGGAAGTACGCCTGAGGATTACAAAAAGAGAAGGCTGATGGAATGGAACCGCGTTGTCACCGTCTTCAAGGGTAAATATCCCAACGTGAGCGCAAGCATCATGCCTCTTATCTGCAACCACTGCGAGCATCCGCCGTGCGTGAAGGTGTGCCCTGTGGATGCCACGTACAAGAATGAGGACGGTATCGTGCTCCAGAGGTACGAGCGCTGCATAGGATGCAAATATTGCATGGTAGCGTGTCCGTACCAGCAGAGGTTCTTTAACTTCTACGACCAGGTGGAGAAGAATAAAGAAGAACACAGGATGGAAGCAGAGAAATATAAAACGGAAAACGGGGAGGTACCTGTAACTTTATTGGAGATACCTTATCATAACCCGGATGTTCCACCAAGGATAGCGGGCATAGTGGAGAAATGCACTTTCTGCCGCCACAGGCTGGATAAGGCTAAGGCTGAGGGTAAAAAAATAGGCTCACCCGATGGCGTTGAACCTGCATGCACCCAGGCTTGCCCGGCAAAGACAAGGACTTTCGGGGACCTTGACGACCCGGATAGTGAGGTCTCAAAGCTTCTGCGGAGCCGGAGGAATTACCAGCTCAGGGCGGATCTCGGTACTGAGCCGCAGGTTTACTATCTGGATTAGGAGGCAGAACAATGGAATATACAAAAATCGAAGGAAAATCAATTGGATTTTACGGAATAATAGCTTTGTTTGGGATACTGATAGCCATCGGATTATTTGAATTCGTCCAGGGCATGAGGTTCGGGCAGGAGGATTACGGCACAAGCAATATAGTCCCGTGGGGTCTTCCCATAACCGCGGTAATATTTCTCATAGGTGCCAGTGCAGGAGCTCTCATGCTTTCCTCTCTGACGTATGTGTTCGGAAAAGAAGAATATAAACCCGTATCCAGAATATCCATATTCCTGGCAATTCTCTTATTAATCGGCGCTCTGTCAACTATTGAAGGCGAACTGGGACGCCCTGAAAGGTTTATGAACCTTATGATATACGGTCCCCAGAACCTGACCTCGATGTTCGCAGTAAACACATTTTTATATGGTGCATATATTATTCTATCCATAGTGTACCTGTGGACGACCTTCAGAGCGGATTTGCTAAAGGTTACCAAAATACTTGGTGCTGCGGCTGCCGCTCTTGCAATATTTGTACACGCGGGCACAGGTTCAATATTCGGCTTTATAGTAGCGAAAGAACTATGGTTCTCACCTCTGCTTCCTGTACTTTTCATCGTTGCTGCCCTGACATCCGGAGTAGCTTTATTGATTCTGATATTAACCGCCACTTTCAAGTTTACAGGCAGGTCAATGGACGAAAACCTGGTAGTTGGTCTGGGTAAATACCTCACTGCTTTCCTGCTGCTCCAGTTGTTCCTGGTGTTTATAGAAAACATGGTGCGTATCTACGGCGGAATCGGAGGCGGGGAGATGACGAAATTCCTGTTCGCAGGTCCATACAGCTTCGTGTTCTGGGGTATCCAGATATTCCTCGGGACAATCATACCGATAGCCATCCTTTTCGCACGGAAAACTATGGTAACAGTTCAGATAGCCTCCTTGCTCGCTGTGATAGGCGTGTTCGCAGAAAGGTTCAGCCTTGTAATACCCGGTCAATCTGTCCCACCGCAGCAGGTGGTGGGAAGGGCGCTGATGGGATTCTACGGCGAGCCGGCAATATACTCCATATCGGGAGCAGAAGTTGCTATAATCCTGGGGGTCATCGGAGCTATAGGGATCCTGTATCTGATAGGGTTGAGGGTGATTAAACTCCTCCCCTCTTAACCTGAATTTATGACAAAAGAATTTTACAGGATATCCAGTCTCATCTTTTACAGACCTGATAGGGAATTCGCTGCATACCTGAGGGATGGCTTCCTTGAAGATATAAAGTTTCTTGACAGCGCTGTAATTGATGGGTTCTCCACGTTTCTTGAGGAAAACAGGGAAAAGAATGAGGAAGAATTTTATAAAATGCTGGCTGTGGAGTACACAAGGCTTTTTACCAGTGCAATCCCCGCGGTGCCGTGTCCTCCCTATGAATCGGTGTACAGGGAGGATGTTATAATGGGAGATTCTACCTTATGCGCTCTTGAATGCTATAATAAGGCAGGATTGAAGGTGATAGAAAAATTCCACGACCTGCCGGATCATGTGGCGGTTGAACTGGAATTTCTTTATTATCTTATGAATTATGGATATACTGAAGCGCATGATTCTTTCATGGAAGAGCATTTTTCAAAATGGGTCCCTGAATTCTGCGACGAGGTCGAAAAAAATGACCGGATCGGCTTTTACAGGCATGCTGCCAAGGTATTGAGAGAGTTCGTAGATAAAGAAGAATGGAAGATGGTCAAAGAGGTGTGAAAAAATGAATGATGAGAACAGGACAACCCTGCTGGTGCTGGGTGCAGTAGTGATAGGCATAGTTCTGGGTATATTCCTTGCCCAGCAGGTATCCGGAGATATCAGGGCTGTATCTTCGGATATAAAAAGCCTTCAGGCTTCATTAAATGGAGTCGAATCCTCCATAAAGGGAGTCGATTCCTCGGTAAAGGATATAAAAACAACTCTGGCAGAAAAGGATAAAGTATCGTTCAGAAGAGATATGCAGGAGAACGGACGGAGGATGCTTTCGCTTGACTATGCAGGGAAGTTTACAAAATGGGATACTGCGAAAAGCGAGATAGAGGAACTGGATAAAGCGTTGCAGGATGCTGCCATTCTGGATTCTCAACTGTCCGCCGCTATCCAGGATTTCCGCAACATGTATATTCCGAAATTAAAGGATGCTGTTTCCAAAAAAGATACTAAAAACTTTGAAAGTGTGTGGGCTGAAACATATAATGCCTGCATCGGATGCCATAAGGGAGCAGGCTCGCCGCCATCGGCTATCGAGACGTTGAGAGAAATAAGCTCCGAGGTTGAGCAATTAGCCGGTTAATAAAAGAGTTAAGCAGATAAAAAAGTAAAAGTAAACCACTAAAAAAGTAAGGTTCCCCTATCCCTGTTTTCTCAGGTGGAACCTTTTCTATAAAAACCCTTTTACTTGAGAGCCATCACCTTTGCCTTCAACTTGTTCGCAACATCGTCTCCCAGGGTAAGTTTCGCACTGACGCGTATCCATTCTGCCAGTCCTTCGATATCCGAACCTGTCAGCGCTCCCATATCTTTGTTGAGGTGGTGCTTGCATTGTCTCTCCAGGAAAGGAAGGGCTGATGGACCCATATCCTCAGCCAGTATCTTAACGACCTGATCACTTAGTGCCATACTTGATCACCCTTTAGGCGCGCTATCTTCCTTGCTCATGGCTTCCATCACCTTGAAGGCATTTATCATGCGCTTGAAGGAGTTTGCCAGGTCTCCAATCTCGTCTGACGATGATACTTGGACCTTTTCGGTGATGTCTCCTTTACTCACCTTGTCGGCAACAGTGGTAAGATTTTTCACCGGGTCAGTTATCTTTTTTGCTGCGACGAACGAAACTATTACAGCAATCAATAAAGATATCACAATCGAATAAAGGGTTACATTGACAGTTTGACGCGCACTATCCTGTGCTATTTTCAGGGATGAAGATGTTTCCTCCTGTGTCTTATCCACAAAAGTCCCAAGCTTGAGATTCAGTGCATCCACTCTTGCTTCCAGGAAATGAAGCTCCTGTTTTAGTAGTTTTTGCTGTTTTGCAGGATCCGGGTCAGGACTGTTGACGATTTTGATAACCTCGTCCGATGCAGCCATTGCCATGTCTTGAATTCTCTCTATTTCGCCAAGTTCTTTCAATGCTGCATCGTCAGAGAGCGTATTCTTAAGATAATCCCTGTTCTGTCCCATTGCTTCTTTTCCTTCATTGATCATCTGCTTGCCCATTGCCTGGCTGCCCTGGGAATATAAGTAGGTGCCAACCTGCATTTTTGCAGCACCCCTTTCATAGTTGGTTGAATACTGATTTATCGAAAAGTCATAACCAACACGGGCGTCCACGGTTTCAATAACATTCAGGTTTGTGATAATTACAACTCCTGCTATCGAAAATAGCAATACCAGGAATATGAAACCACTCAGAAGTTTATACATTATTTTCATTTTTATCGCCTCACGTTACAGGAATAAATCCTTCTTTTTGAACAATGCTCTGCCCGTCTCCGCTTAAGATGTAGCTTATGAACTCTCTATTAAGACCTTTGGGCGCCCCGTCTGTTATCATATACATCTTCCTTGATAGCAGATATGAAGTATCAAGAATCGTTTTTTGTGTCGGAGCAACACCATTGACTTTTACCATCTTGACTTCATTATTGATCCAGTTTACCGGCGTATAGGCAAGGCCATCAGGGTCATCCTTTATCGTCGGAATCATTTTTGGTGTCGGATGTATGATTGTTGTTCCCGCAACATACGGTTTATCCGCGGAACCCGCTATTTTTGTATTGAATAATTCAGCAGTCCCTGAAATCTTGGGATCGGTGTTGTATATGTTTATTTTGCCTTTTTTTGTACCATTTGTAAGCTGGCTCCAATCGGTAATTGTACCATCAAAATATATAGCTTTTAACTGTGCTGTCGTAAGGTCAGATACCGGGTTGCTTGTATGTACGATAATTCCTACAGCATCATTGGATATTACGGTCATATGAAGTTTCATACCTTTTCTCTGTGCTTCAGCATACTCATTATCCTTGGGCGCTCGCGTTGCATCCGAGATGTCAGTTTCGCCTGCCAGGAATTTTACAAGCCCTTCACCCGTGGAGCTTTGCTGTACATCGATAGTGACTGCCGGATGGAGTTTCATGAACTCTTCCGCGGCTGTTTTTGCTATCGGATAGACGGTTGTTGACCCGTCAAGTTTCAGAACACCCTTTAGTTCTGTTTGCTGCTCCATGTTCTTCGTACCGTCTCCTATGCATCCTGCCAAAAGGACAGTAATGACAAGTAGAGGCAGAATTAAAAGTCGCTTTTTCATCAAATATCCCTCTTTTCGGCCATTCGTTATTTTTTACCCGTTTTTCCTTAAACCCATACAAGTCTGTATTCACACCAATATAAATTACAGTGTGAAAGTTTCTCTACAGAATTGGTGGATTGAAAATATTTTGTATGGTTACAAAACCAATCTACGAACTCTGCTATCGTGAATTCGTTGTCGATTTCTCAAGCACCTTTTGCTATGCGTGCAAAGTAAAAGGGCGGAACCTCTGGGTTTTGCAGAAGTACCGTAAATTATAGTTAAGAACCAAAAATTTCTAACTTATTTAGGACTTACACGATTAGGTTCAACCAATCATATTCAGCATAATTTTAATATTCAGCTTGCACAAACACATTTTGAAGAAATAAAATTATACGAAAACAAAAGTGTTCCTTAAAATTGTACACCAATTTTTTAATTGCAAACCAGAATGGATATTCTGGCTTAGAACTGTCAAGAGCATCTCCTGTTGAGGATTTGTGCCATGATTCAGTTTCAAAGTGGCTATCCAGTTCAAATTTTACGCCATCGGACCTGTGGAACCAGGTTAAAAGTTTGGTTGATGTTAAATTTACAGGATAAACAGGATGCGTTTTCAAATTACAATCCTGTAAATCCTGTTTATCATGTCCGCTCTCCAGGCATTGCGCGCCGAACAAAACCAATATGCTTTTAAATAAGAAAAGACGATTGACATTTAAAAGAATATAGGAGGAAATATATGTTTGGCATTGAATTTGTACCGGCTGACCCGGTCCTGAAGCTTGCATACTATACCAAGCTCGCAGAAGAGAACGGGTTCGATAACGTATGGATAACAGACCACTATAACAACAGGGATGTGTACACCACGCTCGCTGTACTGGCATTGAACACCAACAGGATCAAACTCGGGACGGGGGTAACGAATCCTTATACAAGGAACATTGCGATAACAGCCCAGAGCATCGGGGCGATCAACGAGATATCAGGCGGAAGAGCCGTGCTGGGTATCGGTCCTGGCGACAAAGCCACATTTGATGCCATGGGTATCGAGTGGGTCGAGCCAATGACCACCATCAACGAAAGCATAACCGCACTTCGCGGATTCTTTTCGGCGAAGAAGGTCTCGCAGGAAGGGAAACGGGTAAAGATCGGCGGCGCGAAATTAGCCTTCAAGACAGGGAATATCCCGATCTACATGGGAGCCCAGGGTCCGAAGATGCTTGAACTTGCAGGCAGGATAGCGGACGGCGTACTCATAAATGCATCCCATCCAAAGGACTTTGAGTTTGCGATCAAGCAGATAGAGGCAGGAGCCAAAGCAGCGGGCAGGGACCCCAAGAGCGTTGATGTCGGCGCATATGCATGCTTCTCAATCCACAAGGATGCTGAAAAGGCTAAAGGAGCAGCCAAGGTAGTCGTGGCGTTCATCGTTGCAGGCTCGCCCGATACGGTTCTCCAGAGGCATAATATTGATATAGTTGCAAAGAAATCTATTGGTGATGCGATAGCCAAAGGAGACTTTGCCGGATTGAACAATCTTGTTACCGATAAAATGATCGATGCATTCTCCATATGCGGAACACCCACAGACTGCAAGGCAAAAGTAGAGGCTTTGAAGAAGATAGGTGTGACACAGATAGTTGCCGGCTCTCCAATAGGACCTGATAAGGAAGCTGCTATCAAGTTAATCGGCAAAGAGATAATCGGAGGAAAATAAATTGGAAGCAAAACAGGACAGTAGTACCCCAATATCCAGAGGGATCCTTAAATCGAACCAGACCCAGGTGCTTACAAGACTGGGAAATATGTTTGCTCCGGACGTAGGGCTCCCGAAAATTGCGGATGTTGGGGAATTCAACTACTGTTCCTCGTGCGGCACATGCGAAGCGATATGCCCGGTGAACGCGCCTGTAGTGCGAAGGGGACCTGTTGATGTCTCAAAGGAAAAGAACAATTACCGGAAAATGGAGTTGAAAACCGAAGTTCTTTTCCAGGGAGTCAATCCCCTCAAAACAGAAGTGAATCCGTGCGTCCAGTGCTATGCTTGCGAACGTGTGTGCCCGATCCTTGACGGCTTCCCTGTTGATGAATTTAACAACATCAGGCATATGAAAGCAGGGAAGAGCAAAACACTACACGGCCAGGACGGCGCTGTTGTATCGCAGATATTGAAATCACTGCTTGAACAGGGAGAGATCGACTGTGCCGTCGGCATTGTCAGGAACGATAAGTGGTCTACAAAAATATTCACATTCACTAAACCTGAAGACGTAGTCAAGGCAAGCGGGACGAAATATACGTATCAACCCGCTGTGGCAACTATGCGGGATATACACAGGGCATATGTTGACAGCGCTGAATCACCGCTCATCTCACCCGATGGTGTCATGCGCGAAGAATCCAGGACATATATTGAACCGATAAAAAATATCCTGAAAAAATATAAGAAAGTAGCGCTTGTAGGAGTACCATGCCAGGTGCACGGTGCCAGCCTTTTCAGGGAGAATTTTAACAGGATCGAGTTGATAATCGGGCTAATCTGCATGGAAAGCTTCTCTGAAGAGATAATGTTCTCCGAGGTCATCCCGAAGATAATGGGCGTGGATATAAGGGATGTTGTCAAGATGAACTTCCATAAAGGGAAATTTATCGTTGAGACCACCAAAGAGACAAAGGAAGTCCCCATCAAGGACGTGGCTCCGATGGCGCGCCATGGATGCCATTTCTGCCAGGATTACACGTCCTATTACGCTGATATATCAGTGGGTTCTGTCGGGTCTGATGACGGATGGAGCACGATATTCGTCAGGACGGAGAAAGGTGAACAATACCTCAATAAGGTCAAGGATATCGAATACTCGGATAAACCCATATTTCTGGACATTGTTAAAAAACTCGCTGCCATGAAGCATAAGAACAACAAATGGGACTGGCGCGGGTTTATGAAGGAAATCTGGAGTCGCGATATCCCGCCAAGACCCTGGGGCAGGGAAAGGCTTGAGAGAATCCCGCCTCCAGAAGTGGAAAAAGTCGAGAAAACGGAAAAAGGGGATAAAGCTGAAAAAGCAGCAAAGCCTGCCCAGCCAAAAGAGTGATATGCGCCGCGGACTTTACCTTGGAAGATTCCAGCCGTACCATTTAGGGCATCATCAGGTTTTAAAGCAGATCGCAAAGGAAGTAGATGAGATCATCATCGGCATTGGCAGCGCCCAGAAAAGCCACGAAATCGACAACCCTTTTACCGCAGGTGAGCGCGTGCTCATGGTATCAAGCGCGCTTGAAGAGTTCAATATAAAGCATTATGTCATACCGATAGAGGATATCCAGAGAAACTCCCTATGGGTATCGCATGTGAATTCCATGGTGCCGCCTTATGAGATAGCTTACACCAACAATCCGCTTGTGATAGAACTACTGAGCGAAGCCGGAATTCGCGTGAAGCAATCGCCCCTGTTCAAGCGGAACAGTCATTCGGGCACGGAGATCAGGGGCAGGATGCTTAAAGGCGAGAAATGGGAGCATTTTGTGCCGGAGAAGGTTGTTGAGATAATCAGGGAGATCGATGGTGTTAACAGGCTGAAAACAATAGCCCAGTCGGACCAGGAATGAGATACTAAATTAATGATGATGACAAATTATTTATAGCAAAAGTTAGATAAGATATAGAAGGAGAAAAAAATCATGGGAATTGTTAAACTGGCGAAAAGCTTGCGTGTTATCTATTTTACAACTATAGCAGTAGCAGTTCTCATATATCTTTTATAGATTGCTTTCATGTATTAGTTTATTATGATGGAATTGTTAGTCTTTTTGGTACTGCTCTTCGGGTTATTTGGTATGATTTCTGCTCAGTATATAACGCAGTACAGGGAAGCTTATGCTCTTTGGATCAATGAAATTGTTTATGCCGATATAGCGGGATTAAGTAAAACCCAAAAAAGGATTTATGTAGCAGGCTGGAATCGTTATCCAGAGAGACATGTGAGCTTGCAGACTTTATATTTGTCGTGTTCATAATGATATGTATAACGATTCTTACAATTCTATACACGATGAAGAAAAATATTCCGCTTATTCTTCCTTCACCCAGCCTTAATATAATGTATGCGTCGGTGGTCCTGACAATAATGCTATTAGTTGCATTACCTGTAATATTACGTTATTTGAAAATAGATTTAATAGCATCATCCAGAACAAGCTCAATTGATGAAAAGATATTCGAGGTCTGGTATGCAAACAAATGCCACCGATGCAAACATGAGAACTATCGTAACAAGTTAGAACCTCGCCGGCTTTACGAAATACTTGCAGAAAAGATAGAAAACGGTGATATAGAGGATGCATCACCGGATGATATCGCCCTTTTAAAACCATTATTTCGAAAAAGGGATGCCTTTACATCCCTCCCTTAACGTCTTCCAATTTCAGCGCCTCTTGCAGCGTGAAATTCCCCACGTAAAGGGCAGCGCCTACAACTATACCGGAAGCACCCGTTTTTTTGATTAGTTCTATGTCCGAAAGCGTGGTAATCCCGCCTGAGGCTATTACGGGAATATCGAGAGCATGAGCAAGTTCCTTTGTTGGTTTCGGATTCACGCCTTTCAGAAGCCCTTCGGTATTTATATCAGTAAAAAGGATGCTCCCGGCTCCTGATTCCTGGAACTTTTTGCCAAGCTCGACTGTGCTGAACATCGAATGCTTTGTCCAGCCGTGCGTTGTCACCATGCCGTTTTTTGAATCAAGCGCCACCATGATGCGCTCGCTTCCGAACTCGTTACTCAGTTCATTTACGAGGGAAGGGTTATTTACGGCGGCAGTCCCCAGGATCACTCTTTCCACGCCCAGATTAAGAAGGGCAGCGGCATCCTCCTTAGACCTTATACCTCCGCCTACCTGCGTTTCCACGTTGAAGTTCTCGATTATTGATCGTATTATGGCGCTGTTTAACCGTTTTCCCTCTATTGCGCCATCAAGGTCGATGAGGTGCAGTATGCCAGCGCCCTCGTTCACCCAGCGCGCCGCAACGCCAAGCGGGTCATCGAGGGAAACACGCTCAGTTCCAGGGATACCCTGGACTAAGGAGACGCATTTTCTGTTCTTCAGGTCAATTGCGGGGATTATTCGGAACATGGAATCAACTTATGATTTTCTTAAAAGTAAAACTTACTATCCTGACATTTCATAAAAACTTGATAAATTCATTAGATATTTATACTTTGAAGTATTTTGTGACAGGAGCCCAGGGCGACCCGATACAACTAACTCAGGTACAAAAAGAAACTGTCAAAAAAAATAATATGGAGAATATATCAGGTGGACTTAATTATCTTAGCTCAAAAGGGTGGACGGAACTTGCAGAACATATCGGGCGGCAGAGAGCGACAACTTTATTGCTGTATCATTTAAGAACTACCTATGATATTGATGCAAAAATAGTCTCTGGCAGTCCTAAAAAACTCGATACGGCTATTGCCATAAAGGAGCCTTCAAGAGGCGATACTCCTTTTCCGACGGTAAAATTCAAAGGAGTAAGATACTATATTATCGATCCAATGACGCCTGCTATTGTGAGTGACTTCAAATATGGGGACATATTCGATAATACCGGGGAAACCTACCTGCAATATAATTATTTCAGGCTCTTCCCTGAAGATATTGATGCTGTAAAGCAGTGGACGAGGAAGACCGGAGTAGATATTAGATGCATTGACTCCATTGGCGGGTAGTCCCCCAGGTACTTCAAAATCAATCTGGATATCCGAATCCGATAAAAAACCGATACCTGAATCCAGTAGACTCTATTTGACTTCGGTATTAACTGCTTTTGTATCTATTGCCTGCCCCTTCATTATGAGAGTTACGGTTATAGTATATCTTCCCGAAGGTCTTATCCCGCTCACCTTTTCAGGTATTGTTACCCTGACCGGGATTTCATATGTCTCACCCGGCTTGATATCTGCATTATACCTGTCGGAAAATTCTCTTTTTGCCTTATCTCCCATCCATGCGTAGTTATTATTGACGGCAACCGTTTTGATATCAAATCCTGTAACCATTGTTGACCCAGTGTTCTTCAGGACTATTTTCCCGTCAACCGTGCCGCCCGCAGTATAGCTCGGAGCAACATCGACCCTGTCAATTTTTATCTCGCTTACTTCTTTTAAATTGAAAGTACCGGAACCTATGACAGATCCCTGAAACTGCGCCCGCCATGTATGCTCTCCTGCAAAAAGGGGTTTTGTGGACAGGAAGCCGCAGGGATTCACTTCAGCCGCAGGTAAAGAATCTACTGAGACCATGACTCCTTTTACACCGACCAGCTTGCCTTTGTATAATGTCTGGAATCCCCACTGGTTCTTTGATGCAGCGGAGCCGCGCAAAGATATACCATCCACAGAATCTACGACGATTATGGATCGATTTGCAGTAAGCGTCATGTTGCCAAAACTTACATTCAATACCACCCGGTGCTCTCCCATGTTGAATTTTTGACTGAGTTTCTGGCTTTTGCCTGCGAGCTTACCATCCACCGTCCATTCGAATAACGGCTTACTGATATTCCGGGTTGAAGCCGCAAGTTCAAGTTCTGTGTTCTTCCAGAGCACACGGTCACATCCGATAGAGACCGAGGGCGCTGGTTTTTCCAGGGGTATTTTATCCTTGTGCAAGAGAAATACCGCGCCTGAGACAGATGTCAGGATTAATATTACCAGGATTAAAATTATACTATGCTTTTTTGTTTTTGGTAAAATCGTTTTAAAAATTCGAGTATTTTCCTTTAACAAAAATTCAATCTCCGACAAATTATAGATTATAAATGTATAAAGACTTTTCGTGGAATAAAGATTATAACCAATCCGGCTAATTCAGCCACTCATGAAGCAGAAACTCACTGTAAACCTTGAGGAAGGTATAAAACTCCCGTCAAATGTCTGGAAATTCGGGGATGACATAGACACCGATGCCATCATCCCTGGCAAGTACCTTACAATAAATAAGCCTGAGGAGCTTGCGAAACATGCTTTTGAAGGTGTGCGCCCGGAATTCGCCCGGGGCATCAAAGAAGGGGATATCATAGTTGCGGGATTTAATTTCGGATGCGGCTCTTCAAGAGAACACGCGCCGTTAGCTCTCAAAGGGGCGAAGGTGAAATGCATAATCGCAAAATCGTTCGCGCGCATATTCTTCAGGAACGCCATCAACATCGGTCTTCCACTCCTTGAGTGCCCCGATACTGATAAGATTGAAGAAAAGGATAATATAGAAGTTGATTTTGAATCCGGGCTCATCACCAATAACACGAAAAACCAGACATACCAGGCAACGCCGCTTCCGGACTTCGTGCGCGGTATAGTAGAGACTGGAGGTCTTATAGGCTTTGCCAGAGAATTGGTGAAATAAAAAGCAAGAGGGCGCTAAAAAAATTAAGAATATAGTAATAAGCTTCCGGCTTATTACTGGTGTGATTCGTATCTCTTCAGTATGCTTATGACCTGGTTCAACAGGTTCTTTGAATCCGAAAGGTGCTTGGCACCGATGTCCGCGGCTTTATCAAGATTCGCGTCAAGCACAAGCAGGTTCTCCTGAAGCAGATATATCAGATACATCATGATGCACCAGTATACTGCGAGTGCCAGGAACGAGAATATGCCGATGATCACAAGTTCATTATATATCATCGATGTAGATTGTCCCAGCGGCTGCAATATATTTATTGCGCCCATGAAATTGTAAAGTATTATTACTCCAAATACTAACGGTACAATTGTTGCGAGAATTAAACTCTGTTTACTCAGCTTCATTCAGTATCCTCCGGGAGTTTCCTCCAGTTACCTCTTTATGTTATTTATCTATTAAAACTATTGCAATTTCAATTATTTAATATAGTTAAAAAATTCAAATTGCAATAGTTTATAACGTGGGTTCAAGGGGTGGAGAAGCCCACCCGATAAGTCGGGTGGATAAAATGAATAGTAATGAATCGTTTGATGAGTGACCCTTGAAATATTGTATTAGTTTCACACCGCTATCATTAAAAATATATACTGCTAAAAGAATGTGTCCCTGGATGAAAAGAGCTTACGGTTTCCGTATCTACCCGAACAAGAATCAGGAGGTTAAGCTAAATAAAACTCTCAATACGTGCCGGCATCTATACAACGAGGCTCTTGCTGAGAGGAAAAGACAAATAGATCTTAACGAATTGAGAAGAGATTTTCAGGTATTCCCATGGGGTTCCTCAATTAAACCAGAATGGATCTCATATGAAGACCAGGCTAACAACCTCTCTTCTAAGCATAGTCATATAAGTAATGTTG
>NZ_FZMP01000001.1 GCF_900196725.1 Candidatus Methanoperedens nitratireducens
GAATATGCGTTTATAGTTTCCTATACGTCGAGTAGAACAAGAAGGAAGAATTGTTACCGATAAATTTTACATGGCGAAATAAAAAAGTAGCCAGTGTGGCTAACCGTTTGTGAAGGGAATGCGGGAATACCTTGATATCCCAGACCGGAGTGGTCCCGCCTTCAATCTATCGTTTCTTGGATGCTTCTTTTCGCAATCTTTTCAAATAATTAATCTATAGAAAAATCGATATGCTTCGACTTAGCTATATATAGCTCATCTGCCTCAGTACTCATAGGGCTCATCACATCTCAGTGACTTTTTATCATCATCGGCACTTCTCTATCTCTTTTGCTATTTTTTCAGCCTCTATAGCGGGGTTATTTGAATTATAGATGCTTCGCCCCACTATAACATAATCCGCGCCCGCCCTGACCGCCTCTGCCGCGCTTCCGCCCTGCACGCCCACGCCTGGCGAAATAATTGTCATCTCTCCAACGACTCTGCGTATTTCTTTCACCCTCTCCGGGCGCGTCGCAGGCGCAACGACGCCCGAAGCGCCGGACTCAACCGCAAGGCGGGCAAGTTCTAATGCCTTTGCCTGCATAAAATCTACGGCTCCGGGATGGCTCATCTCTGTCACTACATATATATCCCCGTTATATTCCCTTCCGGTCTTTACGCATTCTGAAAGGCTGTCGCGCCCTGTAAAAGCGTGAACGATGATCGCGCCTGCGCCTGCCTCGAACGCCCGGGCGCATATCAACCTGTTGGTATTCGGGATATCCGCGACTTTAAAATCCGCGATTACGGGCGCGAATTCCGATAGGGTATTAATTATCCCGATACCTGCGCCGAGCACGAGCGGATAGCCTATTTTGATTGCGTCCGCATATTCTGCCACGTCCTTTGATATCGAGATCGCCTTAGTTCTATCCGTAACATCAAGAGCCAGGATAAGCCGGGTTTTTTTAAGCATAACTACTTCCTCTTTCCGCTTTTAGACGCAGCCACGATTATCGGCAATGTGATGGTAGCATCGGAATATACGGTTACCGCGCGCGCACTTTCCCCTACTTTTCCCCATGAACGCGCCTCATCCAGCGTGGCGCCTGAAAGACCCCCGGGCTCCGGTCTGTCCATCGTGAGCTGGATGGCATAATCAAAGGATTTCGGCGTAACGAGCATGGACTGGAGGATGAAGTTCTTGGGCACGCCGCCACCGATTATTAGCACGCCTGTGCGCTTTGCCTCGTAGCACCGGTCTATTAAGCCTTTCATATCTGCAAAGACATCCACATTGAGCGGCTTTGTCTGCCTGTACAGCCATGCCTGTAAGCCGATTATCGAATCCTGTATCGCAGGGCAGTACACAGGGACGCCCGTGTCGTATGCGCTCTTTAAAATAGAATTATCGTCATCAAGCTTCGAACCGATATGGGACAGAAGTTCGGTTATAGAGAGCTTATCGGGAAGCTCCCTGAACAGGGGCTGGAGCCTCTCCTCAAGCTTCGCGAAATGTTCCTCCGGCAGGAACACGTCATAGATGCGGTTGATGGCATGATGCTTTAGCTCGACATCATCGGTCGCATCTGTTCCCTTGTAGTGATGAAGCCCGAGAGACTCAATGATATCATGAACTAGATTGGCTCCTGTGGTGACCAGAATATCAATATCCCTATCCCTTATAAGGTCGCTCACTACCCGCCTCATCCCTGCCGGCACCATAGCGCCCGCCAGACCGAAGAATTTCGTACATTCCCCGTCGCTGACCATTTCCCTGTATATATCCGCAGCCTCGCTCAGGCGCCCTGCCCCGAACGCGCAGCCCGAGAACGAATCCACAAGCTGGCCTACGGTCATATCATTTGTTATTTTTGCATGTTTGATGGGCTGCTGGAGTTCCATATTTTATCTAAAGCACTTCACACAGGATAGAACGATATCCTTTTCGTGCGTCTGTTGTTTTGCAAGTTCAATCCCCTTAGATAGACTATCGGCATAATAAATATTTTTATTAATATTATTGTTTGTAAAGGACTTCATCCTTTCCCCGACAAGGATTAAAATCTCAAGTTCATCCATATGTTTATCCATAAACCTTTTAACACCCGCCGGGTCAAGCCCTTCACACACCTCTTTTGCTTCCTCTCCCAGCACCATGACAATCCTGCCGCCTTCCGCCTTTGCGTACAACAGCGCTTTTTCGGCGCTCCGGATATCCATCCCTGAATTGGAGTTGTCTATGAGTATCCTCCCCTCAAGGGATATCTTTCTCATGCGCCCCTCCGCGCCTTTAAATTCCCTGAAGGCGCGCTCGATTATACCTGCATCAACACCCGTTACCAGCGCGACAGCCGCTGCGCCTGCGAACGCCGTTTTATACGAGCTTATGTCGTAGTCCGGGGCTTCACGGATATGTATCCTTCCCTGCTTCTTTCCGAGGTAATAGGCGATCACGCCCCCTTTACTGCTTATGTTCTCATAATAGACATTGCAAGAGGCATTTACAGAATCCGAGAAAGAAACTATGTTGATATCCCTCCTGCAAGCCCCGAAAAACCTTAAAGCATCATTGTTTATCACAAGTGTACTGCCGGGCTTTGAGTTGAGTATCATCTGGCGCTTTGCCTCACTCGCCAGCCGTGTGTTATTTGCGATGGGATAGTCATTGGCTACCGTAGTTATAACCCCTATATCTGCGCAGCCCGTACCGCCGAGGGATATTTCGAATATAAACACCTCAGGCACAATCCCGGCTTCCCTGACCGCATCCAGCGCCGTAAGTACACTGGCAGGCGTTATACTCAGCCCTTTCTTGATTATCGTCCCCGTGCCCCAGTCCTCCACGCCCCTGCTCGTATGAGAAACGACCTTTTTTCCCCTGGAAAGTATCTCTGCTAAAAGGGTAGAAGTACTTGTTTTCGCTTTAGTGCCTGTGACCTCGATAATGGTTTTATCATCCAGGTCGTAATCTTCCAGAAGCTGCCCGACCGCCTCATGGTGCGACAGGACGGGTATGTTATTATCAGCCGCCTCAACCAGCATGGGATAATTTAAATCAAGATGCATCGGGGCGACAAGCAGGTCAAAATCAGTTGCTTTCAGCGCGTCCCGGGAAGTATTGATGCCTTCATTTTCAAGGGCGCTCAACTCCGCGATACCCAGGGTCTTATACACATCTACAGCAGACACCGGGCCGACTATTTTCTTTAGTTTCCGGGCTATTACAATGCCGCCGTGGGTCAGGTCAAGTACACATACCTTTGATGAACTCTTTAAATGAATCAATTTGATGACAGTGCCTCTTTAGCCCTCTTATAAGCCAGTTCAGCCACCAGCTCATCCACGCCAAGTGGCTCAGAATAGATCAGTTTTACATCCCTGCCGTCAAGCTTTATGATCGTTTCCCTAGAATCCCTGCTAATTCCAAGTATCTGGGGTATATCCTCCATCGTATGAACGCCGTGTGCCAGGAAAATAGGGACTGCCACGATCGTAGAGACTCCTGTGCCTTTAAAAGACTCAAGGCCTTCTTTCATCGTTGGGGAGTTCATGTTCATGAAGCCTGTCCTGACCACAATATTCTTGTACTTTCTTGATATTAGCTCCGCAACCCCGGTGACCACATCTTTATTATGCGGATGCTTGCTTCCGTGCCCGAGTGCCAGTATTCCGATCTTTTCGTTCATAAAAATCCTCGTTTAATTGTGATGATTGGTGGACTTTTTATGGCTGATGCGTCTTATAATCTTTTGGATACCGCGTAGAAAAAATAGTATAAGCCTTATTATATCTCCTTAACTCCCCTGAACGCGCTCTTCACGACCAGTAAGCCCGTCCCGACGTCGTATTCGATCGTCCTGCCGTAATTCCCCCCCGTATCGCTGGCTAAGATCGGGATTTTCATCTCCCCGAGCTTGCGGACCACGGCCTGCACGTTCTTCTCCCCTATGTTCAGATTATCCGCGAAGCTGAACATGCTTGCCCCGCCTGCTATTTTAGACTCGATCCTGCCCCTCAGGCACCCTTTCTCAAGCATTTTGCGGATCGCCATCTCTATGCCGGAATCTGCGAATTTTAACGGGTTACTCTTATTTTTTGCCTCCTCTATACTGGGAAGGACTATATGAGCCAGGGCGCCGACCCGCGCTACCGGGTCGCGGAGTGAAATACCCACGCAGGAACCCAGTCCTATGGTTACAAGCACAGCCGGGTTGTGGACGATGACAAGGTCTGCGATCCCTACGATCAACTTTTCCATTTCTAAGACCTACTTGCCCAACAGCTTGTTTATCGCACCGAGTATCCTGGTAAGTGAGTCAGAATCCGTGAATATCAGTATCCTTCCATCTATTTTCTCTGAATTCACAGTAAATTCCGTCCTCATGAACAGCACATCCTCAACATCCATGCTCATCATACCGACTATCTGGTTGATTATCGCATCAGACATATCATATACCTGGTTCGGAGGCAAAAGCCCAAGGGCTATCCCCAGGAAGTTTGAAAGTGATGAGATGTAAGTTCCGTTCATAATATTACCGAGTTCCTTCAATACCGATTGCTCCATTTCATTGAACGTGGTATTGTTCTCTGTCTGACCCAGCACAAGTTTTATCAGTAATTTCGCGCTGTCCTTTGATAGCAAAAGTACAAGGAAACCACTTGAGTCCCCTTTCAGCTGCTGTATGATACCCACAACAGGAGCTGCATTCTTCACAATTATAGGTACTTTGATTATCGGGACTAATTTAAGGTCGGGAAGCGATATATCCACTTTTTTATTCACCATCTGGGATAAGGAAGTAGTAGCGTTCCCGATTCCGATATTGCCAACCTCTTTCAAAGCATCGTACTGGAAATCGGTCAGCACTTTTATGTCTTCCATAGTATCACCTCTTCTTTTGATAGATTCGTTCTTTCACATCAACAGCATGGAACAGCTCTTCTGCCGGACCGACGAGCGTTTCTGTTTTTCCCATCACGAAGTATCCTCCGTCGTTCAGGGCATTGTAGAAATTCAGGTAAAGCTTTTCCTGCAGCGCCTGCTCGAAATATATCGTAACGTTCCTGCAGAAGATGACATCGAAACCGAACAACTTCGGGCCGGAGATCATGTCGTGATACCTGAACTTTACCAGGTTCCGGATCTCATCAATAACACCGTACGTGTAATCCTCATTCCGGACAAAAAACCGCTCGATCCGCTCCCTGCCTATTTTTTCAAGCTGCTTTAAATGATATGTTCCTTTTTCCGCTTTTTTAAGGGAGTCCTCGTCTATATCCGTGCCAAGGATTGAAATATCGTATCTTTTGATCGAAATCCCCAGAAATTCACGGAGCATTATCGCTAGGGAATACGGCTCCTCACCGTTAGAGCAGCCCGCGCTCCATACCCTTATCGTTTTATTATTCTCTTTTGATTTGAATAGTTCGGGAAGAACATTTTTACTGAACGATTTGTATGTTTCCGGGTTCCTGAACAGTTCCGTGACATTAACAGTCAGCGTCTCTTTCAACCTCTGTGATTCCGTTTCATTCGTTAAAAGAACCCCTGCATACTCCTTATAAGACCTTGAATGATTTGCCCGCAGCCTTACAGCAAGCCTTCGCTTAAGGTGTGCCTGCTTATAGTCCTCACAGTTAAAACCGATTTTTCTCTTTATAAGGGTTTTTAATTCTGCGAACTCTTTATCGTTTTCATGCACCGGGAAGTTATCGGAGATTGTTATCATATCAATGTCCCTACATCCAGTATCAGTGCAACGTTCCCGTCGCCCAGTATGGTCGCGCCTGCAAATCCCTTAACGCCCTTAAGAAGGCGGTTATCAAGTTTCTTGATTATGACTTCCTGCTGTCCCAGGACATGGTCTACCACTATCCCGACATTGCTGCCCCCGCGCTCAACCACCACAACGATCATATCATCAAAACCATTGCTCTTGACGTTGAAGAGATCATGGAGCCTGATTAGCGGGAGAACATCACCCATCATCATTATTACCTCTTCGCCCTTGATCGTCTTTATCATGTCTTTCTTTATAGCAAGGTCCCTTACCACGTTAGTTATAGGAACAGCATAGATATCTTTTCCGACTTTCACCATCAGGGAATGGATGATCGCTACGGTCAGGGGTAATTTGAGGGTAATATTCGTCCCTTCTCCTACCCTGGACTCAAGTCTTACGGAACCGCCAAGTGCCTCTATCTTCGTTTTTACAACATCCATACCTACCCCGCGTCCCGATACATCCGTTATTTTTTCAGCCGTGCTGAACCCGGGCAGGAATGAGAGATTGAGCACCTCGGTATCTGTAAGCTTGGCTACGTCTTCTGCGGACATTACACCTTTTGCCACTGCCGAATCCCTGAATTTTTCAGGATCCATCCCCTTGCCATCATCCTGTGCCTCTATAACCACATAATTTTTCTCACGCCTTGCAGCCAGCCTGACCTTGCCTTTCCTTTTCTTACCTGCTTTCTCCCTTGCATCCTGGGATTCTATGCCGTGGTCAACGCAATTCCTTAGAATATGGACAAGGGGGTCTCCTACCTCATCCAGCACAGTACGGTCAAGCTCTATGTCCCCGCCTTCCAGTATAAGTTCGATATCCTTGCCCTCCTTTTTAGCCAGGTCCCTTACCATCCTGGGGAACCGGTTAAATATCTGGTCAATAGGCACCATCCTTGTTGCCATTATCTCTTCCTGGAGGTCATTTGTCAGGCGGTTAAGGCTTGCGAGGGTCTCTTCAAGATAGTCCAGTTTATGGTCGCTTGCTATCTGCATTAAACGTATTTTGTTTATGACCAGTTCCCCGACAAGGTTCATCAATGAATCAAGGCGCTCAATGCCGACACGCACGCTCTGGACATTCTTTACCGCTGCCCTGCCGGCATCGCTGCTGCACGCTTTGTCCTCTGTTTTCTTTTTAGTGAGCGGCTCGCTGCCTGTATTATCCAGGGGTTTCACATCTACATTTGCGACTTCAGATGTGGTTTTTACAGAATCCCCTACCTTTTTTGCATCTTCTTTAGTTGATAACGTGACCGTGAATACCCTGTCGAATTTTTCATCTTCAATATCCTTAAGAGATGGTTTTGTCTCAACGACGTCCCCGAGCTCAGAGAGGTTCCTGAGGGCTACGGCGGCGCGTGCTGACTTAAGCACACAGGATTCATGGAGGGTGACTGTCACGTTAAAAAGAGCGCATTCTTTTTCCGGCTCTTCATGTTTCTCCCCGGCTGGCGTCTGTTCCTTAGCCGGAGACCCTGCCGCCGCTCCTTTAGATAACTGTGCCATTTTATCAACAAGGGCGGATATATCAAATTGCGAAGAGTTTTCCGGGACCTCTACCATTTTTTCAAGAGCGTCCAGGACCTCAAAAAGCATATCGATAGCGGCAGTGTCAAGAACCATTTCGTTCTTGCGCACCCTGTCCATCAGGTTCTCCATATCATGGGTAAGCTCCGCGATATTGGAGTAACCCATAGTGGCTGACATGCCTTTCAGAGTGTGGGCTGCCCTGAACATTACATTGATTGTCTCACTGTTTTTCGGATCCTTTTCAAGGCTCAGAAGCGCGTCGTTCATCGACTGCAGATGCTCTTCCGCTTCAACCGCATACATTTCTTTGTATTCAGACATGTCGTTCATAAATTTTCCCCTATGATATCTGCATAATACTTTCTGCTATTTTGTTTATAGGTAAAATGAAATCAGCCAGTTTTTTTTCTATTACCGACTTGGGCATGCCGTAGATCACACAGGTGGACTCATCCTCAGCTATTACCCTGCCGCCCACGGATTTGAGATTCCTGACACCATCGGAGCCATCGGAACCCATACCTGTAAGTATCACGCCAACCGCCTTCTGCCCGTAAATAGGCGCAACTGAATTAAGAAGAACATCAATCGAAGGACGTACACCCTGTACCTTTTCACCCTTTGTCAACGCTATAACTTCCTTCACCTCGCCGTTCTTTTTCTGCTGTTTTACTATCATATGGAAATCCCCCGGCGCGATAAGGACTTTTCCGGGTTCTATTATATCCCCGTCCACTGCCTCCCTTACTTCGACCCTTGACTGGGCATTCAGGCGCTCAGCCAGGGATTTCGTAAATCCCGGCGGCATGTGCTGTACCACAAGGACTGCCGCATCAAGTGTTGGCGAAAGTAAAGGTATGACCTGCTGCAATGCCCTCGGTCCCCCTGTTGAAGAGCCAATCACAATAACTTTCTGGGGTTTTGTCTTTTTACCGGGCTCTACTTTTTGCTTTTTATCATCTTCAATTGAACGGCGGAAGAAATCAAACAGCATCTCCTTGCCTACTTCTTCTTTTTTCTTCTGTTCTTCGATAAAACCAAGTTTTTGGACACCGACAGTGGCAGCAGTCTTTACTTTCCTGATAAGTTCATCTTTTATATTGACCATATCCCGGCTTATATCCCCTGAGGGTTTAAGCATGAAATCCACTGCTCCATACTGAAAGGCTGTGATAGTGATATCAGTCGAATTTGCGGCTGTAAGCATGATGACCGGCGTCGGACACTCGCTCATGATATGACTGAGCGCCTGGATCCCGTCAAGGACAGGCATTTCTAAGTCCATTGTCACAACATCAGGCTTTAACAGGGCTGTCTTTTCTATCGCATCCAGCCCGTTTTTCGCCCTGCCTACCACTTCTATATCAGGACTTGACGCCAGAATGTCGCTGATGATTTTTCGCATAAAAGCGGAGTCATCAGCTACAAGTACTTTTATCCGGGACATCTGAAGAACCAATTACATATTCTTTGAGACTACTTCCATTACTTTTGTAGCGTCAAACGGCTTGACAATAAAATCCCTGGCACCGATCTTAATGGCATCATTCACTACGGTCTGCTGACCTATCGAGCTGCACATCACAACTTTCGCATCTTTATCGAACGAAATGATCTGTTTCAGGCACTCGATCCCGTCAATATTGGGCATTACTATGTCCAGCAACACAAGGTTCGGTTTATGCTCCTTGTACTTGGATACCCCGTCTGACCCGTCAACTGCTTCTATCAAATCGTTTCCTGTCGGCGCAAGGATTTTTTTGAGCATCATTCGCATGAACGCCGCATCATCGATTATTAATATTTTACCTGGCATTTCTCCTCCCTTTTTTTATTTATACATTGTTATAATAAACATTGCGTTTCATATACTTTTATTTTTACTACATATGTATAAACAGGTGTGTGATACTCGTGTGATTCAAGCCTTCAGACCATCCCTAACAGCGGACCCATGGCTTTCAGGGTGAGTTCGGCTGTTATAGCAGAAACCCATACAAGTCCCACAAAATGGGTATAAGTGTTAAAATGATGACCGCCATCGACTATCCTGATAAGCATCGCCGAAAGCAGGGAATGGCCGACCATCATAGACATCACCATGGTGGACATCATGCTGACATCCATGTGGGCGACGCTGCTTATCGATATGCCGATATCAACATCAGGAACCGTAACATCTGAAAAAAGCCTACCAAGCATTGAAATTATGGAAATTGAAAGGAACATGGTGGCACCTATACCGGCGGTTAACCCGTAAAGGACACCGGTCAGGCTTGTGGCACTGCTGTATCTTAATTTGCGCATTGAAAGTATATACATAAAATTATGGTTGATGATCTCGCCAATGACCCCCGGCTTTCCGCCCACATCAGTTCCTTCCACGAACATTGTTGCAAACCGCTCAATCAGGTTGCTTCCCGCGCCGGCTGCAAAATGTTCCCACGCTCCCCTTTTATTGACACGGGATTTCAGTCGTTTGTACAGGTTTGATATATTGATAGAGAGGGGACCGAAATCGTGTGCGCGCAGTTCTTTTAAGGATTCCATGATAAGACCGCTCCTTGAGCCTGCCGCCCCGCCCAGTGAGCGTATAAAAGCACCGAAGTTGTCGTCATACCGTTTGATTTTATTCTCTTCCTGCCTTGCGATCAGTCCTGTTATTAACAGCGGTGTTAAAGAAACTGCAAACATGATGGTTATGGGTAAATCGGTAAATGTGATCAGCATGCCTGTGAGGAAGAGACATAGTGCCAGGGATATGGGCATTGACCATTTAATCCGCCGGTCGGCTATGGTCTCGATCTCAAGCGTATGCCATATCCGGTCGGTAGGAACCCTTGATTGCGCATAAACCAGCAGGCAAACTTCAGAGCCAAGGAAGATAGCAATGGCGCCTGCAAGCAGCATATTGGCATCCGTACCTGTGATTATAGGCATTATAACGGCAAATGAGACTAGCATGATAAGGGACATGCCCATAGAAAGGAATATTTCTTTTATCATCTCAATGCCGTTCAGAGCATCTTTATACATTGTCATGAAATCGTTCATCACGACCGTTTGCTCGGATATAATGAATTTTTCAAAATCCTCGCCTGACTGCACTGCGTGGGCCATCCTGTCAAGAAAATCCGAGAACAATACCGAAGGCGTGCGCTTTCCTATGAAGCGGCAGGCTGCAGGGAAATTCAAATGCCAGTAGCGGATAAGCGCGTATATCCTCCCGGTCTCCCTGGCTAAATATCCGTATGCTTCGTTCTTTGATAGCAGAAGAAGGACATCTATTCTTGTCATCTGTGAAGTGGTAAGGACACCCATGTGGGTGATATAATAGTGGATACTGTTGTCTATCTCTTTTTTTTTCGTCTCCATGCTCATGACCGGAAATACGAAAACCGCTGCCACCAAGACAAATGGAACCAGCATGACTGCGAGCAATGTGTTTCCCTGCACGACGGACGGAGCCAGCAGTATCATGATAAAAGGGAAAACGATTGCAAGAGCAAATACCGGAAGTACGAACTTCTTAAAATAAACCATTTTTTGCATACCGAGGCAGTGGAATACGACCTTTGAATCCATTATACCTCAAACGGTATACCATCAAGACCTTTGGCCTGGTAATTCCAGATGATATCCCGTACCTTATAATAATCAAGGATGTTCTCTTCCACCAGCCTGTTAAGGATTTTTGCGCGAAGCGACAGTTCATCATATACCATGCGCTTATCATCGTATCCAAGTCTGACCGCCACTTTGTCAAGAATAAAGCTGTTATTCATGCCCCTGAAGCGATGTTTATCAAGGGTAAAATCCCATTCAAAGACGGCACGCGTTATTACGCCTCCCGCCTCCTCAAGGTACCCTTCTATCTCTTCAACCGAGGTGCACCGTCTCAGGAACTTCCCTTTCCTGTATATTGCCTGGAGAATCAGGGCAGCGTTCAGGTTATCGGCGAACGTGGGAGGGATGTTGATAGGCTCACCCGTCAGGCGCTGGATTAGTTTTTGACAGAAGATGCATGGAAAGTGGCAAGCACTGCATGTCCTGTCTGCATTGCCTGGAATGCGACCGCACCTTCTTCACCCCTGATCTCACCTACTATGATGTAGTTTGGTCTTGACCGCAGCGCGACCTTAAGCAGGGTAAATGTATCCACCTGGGACTCTTTTGGACCCTCTTCACGCGTGATCAACTGCTGCCATGCTGCCTGCGGAGGGGACACTTCCGCAGTATTCTCTACTGAGTACATCTTGGCTTTGCGGCTTATGAATGGCAGCGCAGCGTTAAGCATAGTCGTCTTACCGCTTGCAGTTTCGCCGCTAAAGAAGATGCTCATCTGGTTCTCAAGCAGAAGCCACAGGTATGAAGCCAGATTCGCGTCGATACTGCCCCACTTGATGAGCTGGGAAATGCTGGCAGGGATTTCCATGAACTTTCTCAACGTGAAACTTGAACCTTTCCTGCTTATGTCGGTACTGTAAATGGCATTGATTCGAGTACCGTCAGGCAATGTACCGTCGATAATAGGACGCGCATCGCTGACAGGTCTTCCTATCCTCTCACCGATCGTGTGTATCCAGTGGCTCAGGTTATCCTGGGTCCCGAATGTTATATTGGTATGGAGCATCCCCAGGATTTTGTGCACGACATATACGCCGCTCACGCCGATGCTGTGGATATCTTCAAGGTACGGGTCCCTTATAACCGGTTCGATAGCCCCCTGTCCGCTGATGTTCCTTTCAATATAATAAGAAATCTTATCGTATTCATCGGATGATATATCAATAAGCTTTTCACCGAGCAGTTTATCCAGGAAGTTAGTTGATAGTATCTTTCCTTCGATATGCACTGACTCATTTAAAAGTTTCATCATGAGCTTTTTAAGCTGTTCTTCATTCTCAGGTACTATTTCATCCGCTGCTTTCTCCAATAAAGAGTCCATTATCTGGCTATACTTTTTCTGCTCCCCCTCAGTCATCATCGGCTCAATTGCAATATACTGGATTTCCCTGGTTGCTTTATCACCTTTAAGATGGATGAATATCGGGTCGCCTACCGGGTATATGATAGACGGTACGGGGATATCTACGATATCCTTGGATAGTTTCGGGAAAAAGTCCGGCAATGCCCCGGTATCTTTTTTGCAGTTCTCAACATATTCTTTCAGATGCGGGTTTCTCGCGATCGCTTCTTCGAACTTGTCATCCAGAACTCGTCACTCTCCTCATGAAACTCCGGATATGTCTATCATTACTCCAGCTTTAGCCTCGACCTTGAAACCGAACATGCTCCCAACCTGGAACTCGGGACGGGCGTATTTGTTTATTACAACCGTCCTTCGGATTTCCGTACCGATCTGGCGGATTTTCAGGGTGAGGAACACCTCGGCTGCGTCCTTGAACTCGGTGCTTATGCCCGGGGGCAGCTCAGTGCTGTCCATAGTAAGGATAATCGTTTTCTGCACTCCGGTTAATTTCTTGAAAAACGAGATCAATTGCAGGCTCTTTTCCGCTTCGGTACTATAGCGTATGAGCGCGGAGAGCGTGTCAATTATGATCAAATCTTTTTCAAAAAGACCTGCTGCTCCCATAAGCCTCTGGATGAAGTCTATCCGTGGCTTGGATTCCTTAAGCAGGGGATAAGCGGGGATATAAAGAAGTTCTCCTTTTAACAGTTTGATACCAATGGGATAATCCAGGGAATTCATCTGGCGGATGAAATTTTTAGTGGTCAACTGTGTTGAGATATAAGTGACCGTGTTCTTATTATCCAGAAGACCGAAAGCGAACCTCTGGCAAAGGGCGCTCTTCCCGCTGCCGTTCGGACCATCGATCACGACAAGCGCGCCTTTGGGGAAGCCTCCTCCCAGCATCTGGTTCATCTCATCCCTGTCAAGTGCAAATGAATATACTACCATAGTTTATTTCCTGAATTCGAATTCATCCTCAACACCGTTATCGGTCATCACTATTATTTTATGGCTGCCAGATGCAATTGTCACAGTGGCACCTATCTGCAGGACATCGCCCGTTTGCCATACAGTACCCCCTCCGAGTATGGTTTTGCTGATACTATTATCGGGTACGGCAGACCCGTCAATAAGGACCGTTATATAAGCTGTAGAGAGGGCTGCTTTCCCTGTATTTTTAACATAGAATGTATAAACCCCGCCGGAATACGGGATTGTATCCGGGTCATTTATCACGGTGATATCTGTTTTCAACTGTTCGGATAGTGTCTTGCTGCCCATAGTTGCTGCATTTGAGATCGACTGGATGTTCATGAACAATGCCCCGGCCACCCCAAGAGAAATAACTACGGACACGATAAAGAAAATCATATGAGTTGCAGATGTATCCGCTCCCATGCAGATCACCTACGTAACGGCGTAATCCGAGATACCGTTGGACGTTATTATTTTCGTCCTGCCGCTGGTTATCCCGTTAAGGGTCACGTTGATGAAGTTCCTGGGCGTCCAGACACCATCCTGCGATACGCTAAAAGATGATGCTGATAATAGCGCCCCGTCATGAATAACATTCAGCTTGCTTGCATTGAGCGTGACTGAGCCGTTATTATATACTGTGATTTTCAAATTGCCTCCGTCGTTCTGGGTATTCGTGATCACGATTTTCGTGTTCAGTTTATCAAACTGCATGTCATCAAGATTTTTTTTGGCATCCAGCACCCTCTGGTATGACAGGTTTGCAAAGGGGTAAAATATCGTTGCCATGTACATTAAAGAAGCGGCAAGAATAACAACGGAAGCAGAGGTTGAGAATCCCATGCATACCTCCGCTGTTACGGATATAACTGAATGTACCTGTAAACACCGTAAGAGTTGGGTGTGGTTATCTCAAGGTTTACAGCCTGCCCGGTCTCCTGGTTCAGGGACAGCCAGAAAGTTTTCCTGGGCTGCAGGCTTATTGAACCCATACCTGAAACACTATTATTTATCTGGAGTTCCACCAGGTCCCCGCTGTTGAGCACAGGTGTGCTTGCATTGAATGACAGGTCCTCATCCCGCACTGCTACGGCTGAATAGTTGGTGGCATAATTAAGATCATAACGATAATCTTTATCCATCACGGTTACGATAACCTGCCTCAGGTCTATCGAGGTGGTGCCTACATCAGGTTTGATCCGGATTAATAAAGTATCTAAAGTAGCATTGAGTCCTAATCCTCTGTCTCCCATTACCTTTTCAACGATCATGTTGGATGATATCTGCTGGGTTGCCTCCTTGCTGGTCTTCGTGGCTTTCTGCTGGAGCGCTCCTGTTGTGTATATCAAAACTGCCGCAGCAACTGCCGCTACCAGTACCATTGATATGAATATTATAAGTGTACCTACACCTACATCACCACTATCATTGTGATTGAGGCATTTCCTGTTTGCTTTCATATTGTATCATCCTTCTTAAAAAGAAAGAAAAAATTCCCCTTTTTTCAGGGGAATAGCTGTACCTGGGTATTGTCACCATAGGTTGAAGGAGCTACTAAATCCTTGATTACCATTGTTCCTGATTCGGGGATGATCTGAATAGTGCCCTTCTTCCTTGGGTACAATTCTTGGGTCATTGCATTTAAGTTCAGGGTAACGACCGCAAGGTCTCCAGATTGCAGGACATTATTAGCACTGCCTGAACCGACTCTCACTTCTGTATAGTTAAACAGCGTCGCAGTTGCTCCAGCAGATGCATCGGTCTGCCGGCTCAATATTGTTGTGCTGCTTTCATTTAAGTATTTTATAACTACTTTGCTGAAGTCAATGGATGAACCTCCGGCAGCAAGCTCCAATGTAACATTCAAATTTTGAACTCTTATACTGCTACCATCTGTTGTACCTACAACTGAAGATATTTTCAAATTAGAAGCCACTTCGCTCGTTGCCTCTTTACCAGTCTGCTGTGCTTTCTGCTGCAGTACACCCGACGTCTGAATCAACACTGCTGCCGCCACCGCTGCGACAAGAATCATCGCAATGAAGACGATCAGCGTGCCGATACCGACATCAGCTTGGTTATCTTTCAATATACTGATTTTGGTTTTCATAACGCCTCCATTAAATTTTTTGTCTTCGAAACTCAGGTGGCGGTATTACGCCATACCCTGCTTCTAATCATTATGAGCATAATACCTGGATATAAATGGAGTTGTGAAAAAAGTGTGAAAAAATTTGATATATAAATAAACATGTAAAAAGGAACTTCTTGCTACCTAACCTGTAACAATAAAAACCTGTGCATCAGGAGTCTTTTATAAAAAATTCCCCTTTTTTAGGGGAATAACTGTATCATATCACTGTCACCAAAGGTCGCCGGAGCTGCTACATCTTTGAGTACCATTGTTCCTGTTTCAGGTATTAAATAATGGTGCCTTTTTTCCGGGGATACAACTGCTGGTTCATCAGACTCAGGTCCATTGTAACAACCGCAAGGTCTGCAGCCTGCAGCACATGATTGGGCGTTCCACTGCCTACTCTTTCTTCCGAGTAGTTAAATAATGTAGCAGTAGCTCCGCTATCTGCAGTATTCAGGTTCAACGTAGTTGAAGTCGTTTCATTTATATACTTGATAACTACCTTCGAAAAGTCTATGGATGTACCCCCTGCTGCCAGTTCCACTGTTATGTTCAGCTTCTGGACATAACTGTGAGTGGCATCCGTTTGTCCTATTAATGATGTGACCTTAAGGTTGGATGCAACTTCAGCGGTTGCTTCCTTACCCGTCTGCTGTGCTTTCTGCTGCAGTACACCCGATGTCTGGATCAACACCGCAGCCGCCACTGCTGCGACAAGAATCATCGCAATGAAGACTATCAATGTGCCGATACCGACATCAGCCTGGTTATCTTTTATCATATTGATTCTGGTTTTCATAATGCCTTCACCGGTTTTTTTAATTTCGGACCCGGCGGCAGTAAACGCCTTCTCTTAATCTATCAGAATACCTGGATATAAATGAGGTTGTGAAAAAAGTGTGAAATTTCAAGGAGCTTACGCGAATAAATATCCTTTCTTGAACTCCTCTATTTCACTATGCTCCCTATCGATCTTTATTCTCAGACCTTCAAGTAAAAGCCCGGTATTTGAGCCATCTTCGAGTCTTTTATCCGGGTAGAGCTGGCGCATCATAATGAAGAATTTCCTGTCACTTATGCTCTGTTTAAGTAGCAGGATCTTTTTCTCTAAAATGTACAGGCTCTCCTCTTTATCTTCCAGGGTCTTCACGGTCTGAATGCATGTCTCAAGAAGAGATGGAACTTCAAGCGCATCCCTGACAGCTATATGGAGGCTGTCTAAAGTAACAGGTCTCATCAGATAATCCGATACCATATGGAACCGGGAATAATCATTCATGGTCGGGGGTTTTGCGGTTATTATAACAACAGGCATATCGGGCTCCTGTTCTTTTACTCTCTTGATCAACTCCCATCCGTCAATGTCAGGAAGCTCGATATCCATTAATATTATATCCGGCATATCGCGCTTAAAGGACAACAGGCAATCTTTTCCTGTATACGCTATGTTGAACCTGTACTTTTCTACGTCCATTAACAGCATTTCCGCGTAAAGATCTGCCATCTCAGGTTCGCCATTGACTATCAACACATAATTTGGCTTTTTGCGTATCATACGGTTTATACAAGAAAATCACACAAATATAAGGTTAAGTGGGATTAACTTTCACATAATTGTGATATTCTGTGAGATGATTGTTTAAAAACCGGAAAAACCGTAAGATTCAAAAAATTGTGGCACCCTGTGCACCATGATCCATTTTTTATCTCACTTATTGCGCTTTTATAAATATCATATCATTTTGCATGGGTAATTTATTTTCCGGTCCTTCAGGTATCTTATCTTCCGCGTTCTCGCAGAAGTGCGAATATATTGACTGCATAGCCTCTTCATGGCTTGCTGCTGCCGATAGCTGTATATATATCGATGAAGGATAGATGGTCATCCTGTTTATTTTCTGGGGGATTTTATTATTTGCCAGGAACATCACTATCAGGGCTGCATTGAAGCTGTTGATCTCAGAATCCATACCTGTTATCTGGAGTGAGAGCTGGCTCTCAATGCTGTTGATCGATACCGTGACAGGCCAGTTGAGGATCGATAGCTCCTCGTTGATGATCTTATTCAGGCTGTTGATATCGTATATGTTAATATCACTGTGCGTTGAGAAAAGCTGGTTCGCTTCGCTCAACGGGGGAAGGGGGCTTTTTCTCTTACTCAGCATCCATTTGAACATCGTCAGCGGGATAGTCACGCCGAATATGCGGTTCCGTATCTGTTCACTGAAGTGGTTTTTTTCCTTCAAAAGATCTTTTGCCGTTTCCAGGCTTCCCATGTTCTCAGTTACGAAGCCTGTGAAATCTATGATGTCTCTCATCGCCGCTGACAGGTTCCCCTGATGTTTTTTCAGCAACGGTTCAAGCAGCTTCAAATGCGCATCGCTTATTGATACATTTTTTCTCAGCATTTATTCACACCTTTTGACAATGTCTTATGGGGCATTACCACTGTCGGTTATTATCTCATCATTAACCTAATAATGATGATAACAATGATAATGATTAAAAGTATTTAATACTTTCTCGTTAAATTTATATAGGTGTGATAAATTTCCTACGAAATTTCAGAAATTTAGCGATTTATAAAATTAAAAACTCATAATTTTACTATTAAATATTTTTTGTAAGCTGTAAAACCAGCATATCTTCATCAGGTTGCACAACAGGACTCATTACTATCAGGTTCTCCGAGCAGGCGGACCTGTATTTTGCTCCATTGGCATTGAGCACATTCAACAGTATTTTTTCAATCGCGTTTATTGCGCGCGCATCAGTGTAACCATGGTATATCTTCAGCGTAGTCTCATCCACATCTATCCTCTCCACTATGCCCATATATTCATACACTGATTTCATGGTTGAAATGAGAATCCCAAGAGGGATGTCCCTGATAGGGACTTTATGTATCGCCTCTATCGGCGCTGTAAGATAACTTGGCGCCTCTTTCCCCATAATTAATTCGTTATAGTAATTTTTCGGTATTGTGACCATATTGTAATTGGTCTGCTTGTACAGGTTGACAATGCAGTTCCAGAATTCCTCTTTTTTTGATATCTCAGAGGTAATATCTTCTATTTGCCCGAAATGCTCAACAAGGGATTGCCTTGCAAGATTTGCATTTACCTGCTTTCTGAAATTGATAGTAATCGCGCTGGACATCCTTTTTAATGACGCTATCTCTTGCTTTTTCTGCGTTACAAGGAATGATGAGACCATCCCGCCGAGAAATTCCATTTTAGATATGCTGTTCCCCACAAGGGTTATTTTTATATATGACGGGCTAATGGCATCGTCATAATCATATATTCTTATCTTTGTCTGCCACCCCGTACCGGCTGTCAGCTCATCCAGGTATTTTTCAAGTTCCGGAAGCTGTGCCGTCTTTACAGGATCAAGAATGCTGTTCAGGATATCCTGCTCAATAAGCCTGCCGCGCGCCTGTTTGATAAGCCAGTCAAGGACAGTTTCAGTAAGATTGCTTTCTGTTTTTAACCCGCTTATAAGCCTGGTTGCTGCATCAGGGTCCTTTGTTATCGTATCTACAAGGTCTATTATCTCGCGCATAGCCGCGCTGAAGTTCCCCTTATGCTTTAATACAAGCGGCTCCAGCTTCTTGATATGCCCTGTTTCCAATGATATATTTTTCCTGATAGACATACAGTCATCCTGTTTTATAGACCTCTTAGCGCTAAAGCATCGTATGGTTTACCAGAATATAAACAAAATTGTGAGAAATGTGTGAAGTATCATCTTTTTTCTCAAAAAAGGTTTTATCAGTGAGAAACATATTATATGTGTGAATATAAATGGTTTCAAAAAGTGTAACTATTTTGAGTCTATTGCTGCCAATCGCTGTGGTTTTCGGTACAAGCATTGCTATATTTTCCTATAAATATTTTTCATTGACCCTGTTATTCCTGTATTCAGGCGGTGGGTTATTGATCTGTTTGTATGTACTGATAATAAGGTCTGAGCATCACAAATCCGTGAGATAAGCCATTTTTATTTGCTTCCCTATGTGCCCTGGCCTGGAACTGAAAGCTTAAGCTTGGAGCCGCAGAAAGGACACATCATCCAGTTCGGGTCTATGTTCTTCTTGCAGAACGGGCAGACCTTGGGACCTTCTATTTTCTTTATGAGCAAATTACCGCAGTTGGAGCAACTGTTCCACTTCGGATCAATCAGGCTCTGGCATTTTTCGCATGGCTTATAAGTTGTAACCCATTTTTGCCCATTCAAATCGACCCCGCACTTAGTACAGAACTTGTACGAGACCACAAGCCGCTCGCCGCATGAAGTACATACCGGTACATCCTGCCTGAGAGTCGGGTTAAGTTTCTTTTTAAGGTTCTCGATGCAAACGCCTGCTTCGCGTTTGACCATCTCTTCCGGATCTTTCTCAGCAAGGAATTCGATTATTCTTACAAGGCTCTTGCTGAATTCCGGTATCTCTATATCCATCTTTGCAAAATCAACTTTATCCGTATTTATTGAAGAGGTTATATATTTCAGGGTCATGAAGCGCGTTGCAACTATCTTGCTTTCCAGCTTCTCAAGCATATGCCGCCGTTCTTCATCTGATAATATCTTGCTCATGCTATTCCGTTATCTCCTCTATCGATATGGATAAAAGTATAGAGAATACGAAATATAATATCAGGATTACGGATAACAACGCCTCGAAAACAGGCGAGAAACTTTCAAAAATAACCGCCCCCATAGTACCTACGGCCCTTACGATACCCAGCAGGATGAACAGGCTTATCATGCTGATGAAATATTCCCACATCAGGTCCATCGTCTTTAAGCCTTTTAATTCCCTGGATATGCCCGCGAGCAGGTTAAATGACAGAACACTGCATATGATGACAATAATAGAGGCTACAGTGTTCAATATTACAAAGAATGCGTCATTCATCTGGTTCCTCCCTGCTGAACACGGTCCACGGCTCTTCTCGCATTGCTTTTATGATTTTCTTCAAGCCGAAGAACAGTATCAGGAATACAATGACCTCTATCACGGGGTCAAGAACATTCAGGATAATGAGAGCAGTATCTATAACCTCCGGCGATTTTAAGGTGTTCTCGAACTTGAGTGCGTTCAATAAAACCCCGAAAGTCATAATAATATTCCAGAATATCATCATCATCATGGAAATGGAAAGGTATTTCCACGTCTCCGTACCTTTTTCTGCTCTCTGCCAGAGACCGGCTGCCAGATATGTAGAGCCGCACATGCCGAGCAGGAAAGCTATCAACCGTACTATCGTACCGCTTGTATCGACCCGGTCTTCAATTACGGCTTGCGCTGCACCTGCCATCGGCAGGATTAGCAGAAAGAAGAATACAGATATCATTTTGGTTTTTGTGCGCATAATGTCCCCGTATTTTTTTTTAAAATGGAATTGTTCCATAAGAATATAAATGGAATTGTGAAAAAAGTGTGAAAATCCTGGTGATTTCAAAGCTATTAAAATATTACAACGGCGTTTGAATGTTTCAAACCGTTTGAAATATTTAAGAGTTATAAATTCTTATTTATGTATGGCTATCCATACACCAACTGTAAGGCTTTTAAAAGCCTCTGTTCTCGTAGCGTTGTCAGGTATCTTCAGGTTATATATCGCTTTTCTTTTCATAAGAGCTAAACCTAACTTACTGGCTTACATAGCCGGAGGTCTCGTGATATACACGGTTTATACCCTTGACAGGGCACTTGAATGCAAGGAAGACGCAGTAAACAGATGCGAATTAACAGGTTCAAAGAAAGAGGTCGGCATTCTTGTATCCGTCTCTACCTTCTGTATCGGGGCTTCCATTCTATTCATTGAGAATTTATTTGTCGTACCTTTCCTGCCTCTGATAATCGGGTGTCTATACAGCAAAGGAGTGAAAATCATGGGCTTCAACATGAAGCTTAAAGGCGGGTTTGGAGTTAAAAATCTGGTTGTCGCCCTGACCTGGGGAGTTTTCATTGCCGGGATTACCACGAGTACGGATGCCGGCATAGCTTCCCTTTTTTTGTTTTTCTTTTCTTTAGCATAAAGGTTTTCATAAACTCGGTTATATACGATTTCAAGGATGTGAAAGGCGATTCGCTGGCTGGCATCAGGACCCTGCCTGTACAGATAGGTGAAAAAAACACCATCGGCTTCCTATCTGTGCTGCATTTGATTTTACATACAGGCATGTTCCTGGCGGTTTTAATAGGAATCATAGCTTTTGAGCCTCTAATACTGCTGTACAGCTTTATTTCAGGGATAACATGTATCTTTCACTTTACTTTAGAGAAAGATACGAAACAAAAAGAAAGAAAACTTATAAGGGAGTTCCTGATCGATGGGGAGTCCGCTACAGTAATTTTATTGAGAGCCTTTACAGGCTCGTTATTTCCTCTGAGCGCTCTTTATAATAATTAAAAAGTTCTTCTCCCCATGAAATAGCGGATATGTCAAAACTCACCATATCCTTTTTAGTATCAAATGCTCCGTCCTTAAAGAAAAGTGACATAGAAAAGAAAACATCGGTTGTAACGAATGCAAGTTTGATATCTTCATCACAAACGTAAAGCCTGCCGTTCTTAAGATTCAATATTCGCGCAAGTTCCGGACCGTATTCTTTTTCTACTTTCCTGAATACGTCCCTTGTCAATACAAGAGAGACGTCTTTTCCTTTTTCAGAGAGTTGTGTGAAAAAACTGGGATAAATCGGGTGAAATATAGGAGATACGCCCCTGAGTTTATTCGAGCTCAGAATATTTTCCAGGAATTCCCTGTGCGGTTCGTATATGTTCTCCGGCCTGCTTTCGACCAGATTGCAATTCCCTAACTCATAGAGCCTTTTTAACAGGTGATGAGGGATCGCGTTGATATCATGGGACTCCCAGAAATCCGTATATTTTTCAATTATGTCTATAGTTTTAACGAATGAGTTGAACATTTCTGCTATTACCGTTCCCGTATCCGTGAGAGAATACATTTTACCCTCCCGCCACACCAGGTTCTGCTCTTCCAGCTTTCTTATCTGGGGTATCATACCCGAAGAGGTCACATTAAGGGAGATCCTGATATCTTCTAGTGTTTTCGGACCATCTATCAGGAATAACAATAGATTTTCTCTCTTTTTAGAGAATGTGATGGTGCTTACCAGTTTATTCATCGTTTTAATACCTCAACGAAAATTTTTTATGTGTGAAATGAAAAAAGGAAAAGTAAAAAAGCAGTGACATTCAGGTAGTAGCCGCCTCCTCAGCCGCATCTGTCGATATGCTCCGGACGCTGTGCAGCTCTTTAGCACCAAGTATTTTATTCAGGTTAAGAAGTATCAACAGCCTGTTATCAAGATTGCCCACGCCCATGACATATTCAGTGCCTATCTTATCGGCAATTACTGCCGGTGCAGGCTCAACGCTCTTTTGAGGGAGACGGATAACCTCACTGACAGAATCGACCACGAACCCCATTACAGTATCGTCTATGTTTGCAACTATGATGCGTGTATTCTCATCCTGTTCTTTGGTCTCCATTCCCAGTACGACATTCAGGTTGATCACCACTATGATTTTGCCGCGCAGGTTGATTATTCCCCTTATATAATCGGGCGCCTGCGGAATCCTGGTGATATTTGTCATGCGGATGATCTCCTGCACCTTCATTATCTCAACGCCGAACTCCTCGACGCCTATTTTGAAGACGACAAGCTGGAGTTCGCCGTCTGATATTGCTTTTACACCCGGGGTTATTTCTGCCATGTCATCCTCCTACTTAGGCTGCATGTCATCAAACAGGGATGGTTCTGCTTTCCCTGTTCCCTCGTCAGTACCCGGTTTATCCTCTTGTATCTCTTCTTGCTTGCCGGGCATATCACTCTTAACTTCCTGTTTCTTGTTATGCATCTTCGGTGCCTTATGCTCAACAACAGGTTTCTTCTCGTGCTTTTCGACGGATTTATGCTCGATGTGAGGTTTCTGTTCATGTTTCATTCGTTCTTCCATATGTTTTACGGTTGATGCCGCTCCCAGATTGAATTTCGCAACTTCAGCCTGCAATTCCTCTGCCAGTTGTGCCAGTTCCTGGGCGGCTCTCACGAGCTGCTCCATTGAAGCCGATTGCTCCTGCGCAGCAGCAGAAGCTTCCTGGGTGCCTGCTGCGGATTCTTCACTTATCGCGGAAACGTCCTCTACAGAGGCTGTGACCTCTTCAACCGATGCTGACTGCTCCTCAGATGCAGCAGCTATCTCCTGCACCATAGTGGCTACACTACCGGCTGACTGAACTATCATGTTGATTGATGATGCAGTCGCTTCGATTGTCTTTGCACCTTCTCCGACGGTTTTAGTGCCCTTATCCATGCTCTCAACAGCTCTCTTAGTTCCATTCTGGACTTCTTTTATGAGTTCGGTAATCTGGTTCGCCGCACCCCTTGATTCCTCGGCAAGTTTTCTTACCTCGTCGGCTACTACGGCAAAGCCCCTGCCGTGTTCACCGGCGCGCGCGGCTTCAATCGCTGCGTTCAGAGCAAGGAGGTTCGTCTGGTCTGCGATATTGGTTATCACGCCGATAATCTCACCTATCTTCTGGGATTTGCTGTCAAGTTCTTTTATCACCAGGGCTGAGTTATCAACAGTTGATTGTATCTCTGTCATCTTTACTGCAACCTCGCTTGACATCTTCCCGACTTCCTGGGCTGTCTTATTGGCATCATCTGCACCCTCAGCAGCCTTCTGTGAATTGGCTGCGACCTGCTGTACGCTCTCTGCCATCTCCTTCATGGCGCGGCTGATCTCAGCCATCTTCGATGCCTGCTGGCTTACGCCATTGGCGATATCCTGTGTCGTGTTGGATATCTGCTCGGTGGAAGCTTTCATCTCTTCGCTTGATGCTGATAATTCCTGCGCAGTTGAAGAGACCATCATTGCAGAGTTCTGCACCTTGCCGAGAACGCCTTTTAAGCTCTCTACCATGCCCTGGATTGCCTGGGAAAGCTGCCCCATCTCATCTTTAGATTCGCTCTTCACCTCGACCGTCAGATCGCCGCCAGCCAACTTGGTAGTTGCATTTACAATATTACCCAGCGGCTTAAGAATAATTTTATTTACCAGCATAACCACGGCAGAACTGATAATTATTGCAGAAACTAATGCTATGATAAGGACAATTATGCTATTCTCTTTTGCTGTTGTCTCCGAAGCTGTCACGTCCATGACCGCAACAACCACACCGACCTTATTATTACCTGCATCATATAACGGGAATCCTCCCGTAATAAACGTGGAGCCATCTTTCTGGAACTTGTTAAATACCTCTCCGTCATCTTTTATGCCTGATAAATGCTCCTCGCTGCTGGCTACGAAGGAGCTTATATCCTCCGATGTAGTTTCGATCATTACGTAATTTTTAAGATCATTATAGTTATCCCTGAGCCCTTTTCCATCCCTTGCTGATTTCCAGGTTTCAGGGCTAATATATTCTTTTTTCACCACAATGCCGATCTCACTTCCCGTCTGCTTCTTCATGACATTCAGGAAATGATCGATCTCTTCACCCAGTTCAATATAGCCGATAAGGTTCGTGCCGTTGTAATAAGGATGCACAACCCTTAATGCAAAAGCGGTCTTGCCAAGTTCCAGCCCTGTTCCGAATCCATTGGTCTGCATTGATTTTTCAAGTGTTTTCCTTGTGATCTTGTCGCCAAAATCGGATTTTTTATGCAGCCTGACAAAATTAGTACCATTGGGCAGATGAATATAAAAATGAGTTATTCCGAATTGATCTTTTAACTGGTTGAACAGGGGCAGCCCGTAACCATAGAATTCATCATGGTTATTTTTAAGATATTCCTCTTTAAGCTGTTCATTGACAAGTACTGCTGTCAGTGTGCTGGACAACATCTTTATGTCATTATTCTCAAGAGTATAGAACATCTCTTTAGCTGTTTTGACCTTATCCTGACCCTCTGTCCTCAGGTTGTTATCCTGGGCGCTCACGAAGGAATAATAGAATACACCCGTAAGCAGTGCCATGCCAATAAGTATTATGGGCAATAACTTGAAAACAATACTGTTTTTCATAATTTAGCTCCTATATATCTATCTTGGTCTGCTCTGATAGCTTCTTGCTCTTGCGTAAGGAATGTTTAATTCCTTGTGAAAGAATTTTATCTATTAAATAAAAAGGTGTACCTGCATAAATACAAATTTGTGAAAAAAGTGTGAAAACAGGGTGATAAAAAGTGACCTTTACACATCTGTCTCAGCCTCTGCCGTATCCGCCGATATGCTCTGGATGCTGTGCAGTTCTTTTGCGCCAAGTATCTTATCCAGGTTGAGAAGTATAAGCAGCCTGTTATCGAGCTTGCCCACGCCCATGACATATTCAGTGCCTATCTTATCGGCGATAACAGCAGGCGCAGGTTCAACACTCTTCTGTGAGAGACGGATTACCTCACTAACAGAATCCACCACGAATCCCATCACAGTATCGTCTATATTTGCAACTATGATGCGTGTGTTCTCATCCTGTTCCTTGGTTTCCATTCCCAGTACGACATTCAGGTTGATCACCACTATAATCCTGCCGCGCAGGTTGATTATCCCCCTTATATAATCGGGCGCCTGCGGAATCCTGGTGATATTTGTCATGCGGATGATTTCTTGCACCTTCATTATCTCAACACCGAACTCCTCGACACCTATTTTGAAGGCGACGAGCTGGAGCTCGCCGTCTGATGCTGTTTTTGTATCCTGGGGTAGTTCTGTCATGGCATCCTCCTACTTAGGCTGCATATCATCAAAAAGGGATGGTTCTACGTTCCCTGTTCCCTCGGCAGAACCCGGTTTAAACTCCGGTTTCTCTTCACTCTTGCCGGGCATATCATCCCTTGCTTCATGTTTCTGATGATGCATCGTTGACGTCTTATTTTCAATAACAGGTTGCTTCTCGTGCTTTAACATCTCATCCACATGTTTTACTGTTGATGCCGCTCCGATGTTGAATTTTGCGACCTCCATCTGCAATTCCTCTGCAAGTTGCGCCAGTTCCTGCGCCACCCTCACGAGCTGCTCCATCGATGCCGCCTGTTCTTGTGCTGCGGCTGAGGCTTCCTGCGTACCTGCGCTGATTCTTCACTGGTCGCTGATATATCCTCGACAGAAGCTGTGACCTCTTCAACGGATGCAGACTGCTCCTGCGCGGCAGCAGCGATCTCCTGGACCATCGTAGCCACGCTTCCGGCTGACTGGACTATCATGTTAATGGATGATACGGTTTCCCCGATAGTTTTTGCTCCCTCGCCAACCGTTTTAGTGCCTTTCTCCATGCTATCGACAGCTTTCCTGGTTCCCTGCTGTACTTCTTTTATGAGCTCGGTTATCTGGTTCGCCGCACCCCTTGATTCCTCAGCAAGCTTCCTGACCTCATCGGCTACAACTGCAAAGCCCCTGCCGTGTTCGCCTGCTCTGGCAGCCTCAATGGCAGCATTCAGTGCAAGGAGGTTCGTCTGGTCTGCGATATTTGTGATTACACCTATAATTTCACCTATCTTCTGGGACTTGCCATCAAGCTCTTTTATCACTAAGGACGAGTTATCCACGGTTGACTGGATTTCGGTCATCTTGCTTGCGACTTCATTGGACTTCTTCCCTACTTCCTGGGCAGTCTTATTGGCATCATCAGCGCTTTCGGCAGCTTTCTGGGAATTTATCGCGACCTGCTGTATGCTCTCTGCCATCTCTCTCATAGCCCTGTTCACTTCTGTCAATTTCGACGCCTGCTGGCTTACGCCACTGGCAATATCCTGTGTCGTGTTGGATATCTGCTCGGTGGAAGCTTTCATCTCTTCGCTTGATGCTGATAATTCCTGCGCAGTTGAAGAGACCATCATTGCAGAGTTCTGCACCTTGCCGAGGACGCCTTTTAAGCTCTCTACCATGCCCTGGATTGCCTGGGAAAGCTGTCCCACTTCATCCCTGGAATCGCTCTTAACCTCTACTGTAAGGTCGCCTGCTGCGACCTTATTGGACGCATGGAGCATGCTATCAACCGGTTTGGTGATGGAGCGAGAGATATACAATCCAGAACCTAGCCCTATTATAGCCGCGATAACTCCAGAGACAACCATAAGCAGAGTAGAGTTTGTCTTTGCCTTTACTGCTTCTTCCCCGGCAGATACCATTGCTGCGTTCTGTTCCTCTTCAAATTTTGCAAGTAAGCTATTGAGTTCTTCCCCGCTAGCTTCCAGTTCCTGCATTCTTGTATATATGCCAGTCTGCAGCTCCATTATTTTTTCAAATTTTGCTTTATACGCCACAAGACCTGACTTTATCTCAGCTTTCTCGGCAGAGGTGAAGTCATTTGACTGCTCTACGGCATTACCAAAATCAGTTATATCCGTCTGCCATGACTTCCAGTAACTTGCACTAGCTCTGTTATACCTTGGTTCTGTATAAATTACAATATCCTTCTCATGTCGTCTCAACTTCTGCTCTTCGTATTTCACGCCCATATCTATTTTCTTCTGCCCTGTCACATAAGTCCCATATCCAAGGCTATCCTCGAATTTATGAACCACTGCCTGGAAATCTTTATATTCGCCTGAATAATAATCTCCATGTGCATCAACGAGGGCAAACAATCCTGGTTTCCTGGCATTTATGGGCGCATGCGCAAGTTCGTCGTATTCTCCAAGTTTCGCACTTATCTGGTCTATGGCTGTTTGATCTTCCCCATGTTCTTTTAATGTCCCTATTACTTCTTCAATTTTCTTTTTATTTTCATCATATATTTTGGAAGCATTTTTGTCACCATTTACGTAAGTGCGTAATGCATTCTGCTGGTCAAGCACAAGCAGTTCCAATTCTATTGAATTATCTGCAAGTACTGTGCGCTGGTTCAATATCTCGTCCAGATGCTCACCAACAGTGTTTATGCCAGAGTATCCTACGAGTCCTACCACAGCCAGCAAAATGATTATTAAACCGAATCCGCCTATCAGCTTTTTACTTAATGACATGTCCTTTATACTGACCATATAATCCTCCATTTTTTATTTTTGGAATCCTCAAGAGGGTACAATTATGTGAACAAAAAGAACTCCACCCGTTTATATACAAAATTGTGAAAAAAGTGTGAACTATTTATTTCTGGAAAAGCTTGAACCCTTGTAAAAACCTGGGAAGCTCTACCATATTCATTTTTTTGACCAGGCGCGGAAGGTCGCTAAAAGATGGTTTTTTCAGAATATTTTCCTCTTCACCCTCATCAACCGGGGTATCTGTATTGGCTGCTGCACCGGGCGTACGGCTGGCGCTTATTTCTTTTTGCGCTATCTTCCCTGAAGATTCAGTTATACCTTTATCCCGGCTTGCCTTGCCTTTTACCTTACCATTGTTGTAGTAATTCTCAGGCGTCTGTATCCCCAGTTTCTGCGCCTCGCTAATAAGCCGGTTATATTCTCTCAGCACCCAGCCTATCTCAGAGTGGTTCTTATAACCTACTTCGAACCCCAGTTCATATATTTTGTTTATAATCAGTTCCTTATCCGTTGTTTTGCCGCTAATAACCTCAAACCCCTTTCATCCTATTTCTTCAGCGACTTCATCGCTTTTAGTCCTTTGTCCGTGAACTCAACAGCGTGCATATCGCAACTGTGCTTCGTTCCTCGCATTTTAATTATCTGCAGCGCTCTTGCCATATTGCCATGCTTGTCCATGTAATTATGCAGAAAGATGACGCCATGGGAAGCGAACTGTTCTATCGTGTACGCATCGGGTTTCAGGAGTTCGGATAACAGCAGTGTGGTACATCCGAGATTTTTCAGGTTACGGATGAACCTTCCTATGGATCTTTCCTCCAGCGCAGGATGCTGTGACGTGAACCTTATTGCAGACAGCGAGTCAATTACCAGTCTCTTGATACTATACTGCTTGACCAGGGTTTCTACGTTCTTGAACACCGTGTATGGCGAGGGAGGCGTGTTCTCGGGGGATTCGGTCGATACGGTCTGCTCATAGCTGGCTGTGATAAGTGTTGAAACTTCATCGTACTGGCCATAATCCTTGGTAGGACCGATATCCAGGAAAAATAATTTATTCTTCTTGATAAGCTCTTCGACATGCAGATTATACCGCGACATATCCTCGATGATCGTACCGATACTCTCGGAGATCGCTATATATGCACCTGCTTCCCCTTCCATTGCCCCCGTAACAAGAAATTGCACCCCGAACGTGGTTTTCCCGCTGCCCGGAGACCCGCTGAGCAGATACTGCCTTCCCTGGAGCAGACCTCCTTCAACGAGTTCATCAAATCCTTCAATTCCAGTTCTTATTCTCATATCTAAGCCTCACATTATTTGAATATGGGATTTAATGTACTCTATATAAACAAAGTTGTGAAATGCGTGTGAAATAATTGCCATGCGTGTTCCAGGAGGATAAAACAGTACAAAAATATAAATAACTTGAAATGACATTAACGTTATACATATTGATGATAATGATGATTCGAAGGAGAACATATGTTTGAGGGATTATCGGAGAAATTCAAGAAATTAAAGATGCCTGAAGAGTCCCTTATAAAAAAAATCGAAAAAATAAAAAAAGACATCCGAAACCAAAGCCCAGCAGGCTAATGCGCCGTCTTCCCCGGATATCACCGAGCAGCTTAAGAAGAGCCAGGAAGAGACTGCCAAAAAGATCGAAGAGATGATCAATGCAAAATCCGAGCAGATAACCGCTAATACTGACACGATAAAAGAGTTCGATGTCAAATTAAATAAAATGGAAGGCACGGTCTCAGGCTCAAAGCAGCGCCTTGATGAATTTAAGGACAGGCTGGATAAGATCGATGAAAGTCTCCTCGAATTATTATCGTTGTATGAAGTCGTTTCAAGCACCGTGAACCCTTTCGTGGGTGAAAAGGATACAGCACCGCTGGAAAAAATCGAGCAGATAGAGAAAAAGATCGAAACTCTAAGCCGGAAAGTCCCTGAGATCCCGCCTGATCTGAGGCAGGAGTTCGATGGTAAGTTCAAAGTTATAGAAGAAAGACTTGAGGAACTATCGCAGGTAGTGGAGGCGAACGTGACCCATCCAGACGTCATGGTGGAACAGGTCATGCAACACCTCAAACCTTTACTGGAGCAGCAGCAAAAACAAAATGAAACGCCTGATGGGGAGGAACAACCTGAGCAGACTGCAGAAGCCGGGCCTGCCAATACACAGAAGCAATACAAGCCAGGTATTAATGATGTAAAGCTGCCTTACCTGGATGGCAGGGCAGAAACCTCTATTATTGTCCTGAACTGGATAGAATTCTTACTGGAAAAGGTAGGAAGGAATAACCTGGCTGAGATCCTTGAGTATTACATCGATGTAGGGTGGATAAGCGAGGAAGTTTACTCAAAAATGATGACCTATGCCAACGGGATAGACTACTATGTGGAAAGACCTACATGGAAACTGCTCCCGGAAGATCATGCCAAATCCCTGATGTTCATAAATCAACTGACAGGGAAGAAGTTAGATAAAAACATAGTCTCAAGGCTTGAGAGGGATGCTGAAAGGGTGGTCAGGGGCAATGAAGTGTATACCACCTGAACTGATCGTCCGGTCTGTATTAATATTAATTCAATAGCATCATTATTCCGATCCAGTAGTTAATTGACTGGCTATACTATACGACATTCATCTTATAATGAACTCAAATTAAGCTTGGTGGGCAGGTGGGGAATGGGGGTTAGTGTATTAAAATAGTTTTTACCGCCACAATATATCTCAACTATTTTGTTACACTTAAATACCTATGGTAGTCAAACATATGTTAAATGCATATGTCGAAAAATATAAGTATGAATAAGTACATGTCTAAAAATAGCCCGGATTTACTAATTTTAAACATGCGGGCATAAGGGGAGTGGGACCTTATCGGGGAGAAACAACAGTTTCTCCCCCTACCTATCCAGGTCTCCTGAGGAAAATAAAGTTATACCCTTGCCGGGTTAGATAAACCGAAAGCAGATAAGAAGAGAATTCGCGTGCTGGAACTGGAGAACTGTGCAATCCTGATGTGTGAGGTGTGCGGAGAAACATGGAGTCTGAAAGGGTCAAATTCGTGGGTTTACCCTGGCGGATGTAACAAGGTTTTGAAAACGTGAGGACTTATCTAAAAAGAAATAAAGATTAAGTCACGAATATCTGTATCTCTCGCCTTTTTTAACAATATCATGTTCCATCATAAATGATATCACGTTTCCAATCCACCGCTTCATAGCTATAGCGGTGTCAGCATGTTCCAGAAGGTCTTTCTCTATAGTTTTTTGCCAGTTTACACCGCTATACTTTTTCTTAAATTTCATTATCTGTTCGGATGTCGCAAGATTTTCAAAATCCTGTACCACCATTTTTAAAACATAGTGTAAAATCTCCTTTTTCATATCAACTCTCCGCGAAGCTGGTGAAGAGGAAGATATATGTAAATATATATATGTTTTACGATTTGTGTAGGACCGGGTTTTTTAAACAGTGCTGTCCGAAAGCTGATAAGGGCGGAGTAAATATACCACCAATTGATTTAACAAGCAGTTATTTTAAGCAAACCACACAGGCTCCAGTTATGATACCTGTACTGCCGGGGTTGCATCTCCATAAAATTATTAAATATTGAAGTATTGTTACCATTATCAAGCGCCCATCCAGATAAAAGGTGTATGAGATGCAAAAAAGTCATGCAGCTACTTTACTGTCAATTCTGTTCGCAAGTTTAATCGCCGGCTGCGTAAGTCCGGCAATGGACTCCCGGCAGCCGGCAGCATCCTCTACGACACCTGTGGCTGAATCCGAAGACAGGTATATTGACGTTCATACACATATCACGCCGGCTGGAATGCCGCTTGAACAGATAATCCGGAGCATGGATAAAGAGGGCATAGACAGAATGATTATAATGGAGTCGCCAACCGATATTTACAACAGAGTTCCGCAGGCTCAGTACGGAATCCCGGAGGCGGCGGAAAAATATCCTGACAGGTTCACTGCGTTATACGGCGGCTTCGGGGAGATCGCGCTCAGGCATTTTCCTTCCGAAGACGGGACAGAAATAACAATCCCGGGAGACCACCCGTGGATATTCGTAATGAGTGATATCGCGGCAAAATACGATGTACCAATCGATATCCATATGGAGGCGACCGATGAGACGGTTGCAGATCTTGAAAAGCTTCTTGACCACAATAAGAGCGCAAATCTCATCTGGGAACATGCAGGCAGGTCGAACACAGGTAAAACCACTCCTCTGCTGATGAGGCGGTTGATGGAGGAACACCCGAACATGTATTCTGCCGTTAAGATCAGGAAAGCTAAAACTGCCGAGAGGATCGTGGTCCGGATTCTGGATGATGAGGATAAGATAACGCCGGAATGGATGGCACTGTTCAGGGATTTCCCTGACCGCTTCATGATAGGAAGCGATATCAAACCCGGAGAAAAGGATGATGATTTCTCGCATATAAAAAACCAGAGAAAGTTTTTAAGCCGGTTGCCTCCTGAAATTGCTAAGAAAATTAAAAGAGAGAATGCTAAAAAAAATTTATAAGGTCAACTGAATATGAGGGGAGTTTACGTTTTAATCCTCAGGCTGGATAACGATACCGACATCCACACAGGCGGATTGGGGGAACTTCATTTCAAGAAAGGCTATTATGCCTACGCCGGCTCAGCCCTCGGAACAGGAGGATTCAAGCGCGTAACAAGGCATTTCGATGTAGCTTCTGGCAAGAACCGCACAAGAAAATGGCATATCGACTACCTGCTGCCTAATTCCAGAGTCATTTGCGCCGTACTTTTGCCAACAGATGAAGCGATTGAATGCACAGTTGCAAGAACACTGGGGCAGTTCTGCGAAGAAATACCGGGATTCGGATGCACCGACTGTGCCTGCCGGGCACATCTTTTCTTTTCCGGGACAGATTTGAAAGACAATATTGTCAGGACGTGCAGCAAACTCATAGAGAACGAAAGTATCATAATAAGTCCGAACATGTAGGGAGAATATGGACATCGGAATTATCGGAGGGTCAGGATACACAGGCGGAGAGCTTCTGCGCCTGCTTTCAGGGCATCCGGAGGCAAACGTCACCGCCGTAACTTCGCGAAGCAGGAAAGGGCAGAAGGTCAGCGATACCCATACCCATCTTCGGAAAATATACGACCTGGATTTTGAAGACCTGGGCGCGGAAGATGTGGCAGCACGCGCTGATATAGTGTTCACTGCCGTACCCCACGGTACCGCCATGCAGGTCGTGCCCGCTCTTCTTGATGCTGGCGTGAAGGTCATTGATCTGAGCGCGGATTATCGCCTGAAGGCAGAGATTTTTGAGAAAGTTTATAAGATTAAGCATACAGACCCAAGAGATGCAGTGTACGGGATTCCCGAACTTCATCCAGAAGTTGCAGAGCAATCGTTCATCGCGAACCCGGGATGCTACCCCACAGGCGCGTCCCTTGCTGCTGCGCCGTTAGCGGCGGCAGGACTTATCGAACTTGCGATTTTTGATTCAAAAAGCGGGATTTCGGGCGCGGGCGCTGAGCCTACGGAAGTGTCCCATTATCCCAACATGGCTGAGAATATACAGGCTTACAAACTCACCTCGCACCGCCACCGCGCCGAGATAGTACAGGAACTTACGCGGCTTGAACCGGGGCTGAAAAAGATTAGCTTCACCCCGCATGTCATTCCAAGCGTGCGCGGAATCCTGACCACAGCGCATATTTTTGTAAAGCGGGAATTGAGCGCGGAAGAAGTGAACGGGATATACGGGGATTTTTACCAGGACAAGCCTTTTATCAGGCTCATCAAAGGCATCCCGATGCTCGGCAGCGTACGCGGATCTAATTTCTGCGATATCGGTTTTGAGGTCGATAAAGGAAGCAACAGGATAGTTATAATATCAGCGATAGACAATCTTGTAAAAGGCGCATCAGGTCAGGCTATACAGAACATGAACCTGATATTCGGGATTCCCGAGACTACGGGTCTCTGGACGCCCGGCATTGCCCCATGAGGTAGATATGAAAGTAAAGGACGTGATGAATAAGGATGTAATTACCTGCAAGCCGGATGATACTGTGGGTTATCTTTCGATGCTGTTCAAAGAGAACCACATAAGCGGCATGCCCGTAGTTGAGAGTGGGAAAGTCGTGGGGGTAGTTTCCGAAACCGACCTGCTCAAGCTGTTAAAAACTCCTGAGTTCTCTGGAGAGCTATGGCTCCCAAGCCCGCTTGAGGTAGTAGAGGTCCCTTTAAGAAGCCTTGTGAGATTTGAGGAGTTTAAAAGGACAATTGAGGAAGCGAAGCTGAAACCTGTGAGGGGCATCATGAAAAAGACCGTCCACTCGGTATCTCCTGATGACAGCCTTGAGGAAGCATCCGCCAGGATGGTCAGGTATAAAATCAACCGGCTGCCTGTCATAGAGAACGGGAAGCTTGTGGGAATAATTGCACGAAGCGATATTATCAGAGGTCTCTCGTCAGCGGAATGAATTTATGAAGCTCATAGATGGCGGAATCTGCGCAGTTAAGGGAGTAATGGCGAACGGGATTAAGCAGGGAAAGAACGGTCTTGCAATTATCGCTGTAGATGCACCCGGTCTGGCTACGGCAGGCGTTTTCACACGAAATAAGGTGATCGCAGCGCCGCTTATCGTTACCCGGCAGGCGCTTAAGGAATATGAGTTAAATGGGATCATCGCGAACAGCGGGTGCGCCAATGCTTTTACGGGCGAAAGAGGCATCCAGGATGCGCAGTGGATGGCGGGGATACTTGCTAAAAATCTCAGGTGCAAACCCGAAGAGATCGGCGTAGCTTCCACAGGCGTAATCGGCAGGTATCTTGACAAAAAAGTAATAGCAGCTCAGCTTGAAGATGTGTTTGGCGGGCTATCGAACACGAAAGAAGCCAGCAAAGCAAGCGCCCGCGCGATCATGACCACGGACACAACGATGAAAGAAGTTGCAGTGGAGCTTGATAATGGCGCCCACATCGGCGGAATCGCTAAAGGCTCCGGTATGATAGAGCCGAACATGGGGACAATGCTCGTGTTTTTATATACGGATGCAGCGCTCTCAAAGAAAACTCTTGACAGTTGTTTGAGAAAAGCGGTTGACAGAAGTTTCAACATGGTCGTGGTGGACGGGGATACGAGCACTAACGACATGGCGCTGGTCACGGCAACCGGATACCATGAATGCGAGGAAGAGGCGTTCCAGGAAGGGCTTGACCATGTGTGTATCGCGCTTGCAAAGATGATCGCAAGGGACGGCGAGGGCGCAACAAGGTTAATAGAGGCGCGGGTAACAGGCGCATGTACACATGAGGATGCAAGGCTCGCAGCAAAGGCGATCGTTCGCTCACCGCTTGTGAAGACCGCGATATTCGGGAAAGACCCGAACTGGGGAAGGGTAGTGGCTGCGGCGGGGTATTCAGGTGCTGAGGTGGAGCAAGATAAGATTTCCCTGAAGTTCTCCAATAATGAAGAGGAGGTGGCGCTTGTCAGCCGGGGAAAGATAGTCGAGGGGAAGCTTGAGGCGTTAAAGAGCATCATGGCAGGCGAGGAGATCATTATTGAGGTGGCGCTTGGTCTTGGAGATAATGGAGCTGTTGCATGGGGATGCGACCTGACGTATGATTACGTGAAGATAAATGCGATGTATACAACTTGAAAACGTCCGTAACTGTTCTAATCCATTCTAAACTGTTCGAAACTATCCTAAACCATCGCTAAGTTTAATAGGTATCAGATTATGAGTATGATTATTATGAAAATAAGCGAGATAATAGTAATGTTCCTGCTCCTGCTCATCGTACTGGGCGGGCTATCTGTCCCGCTCTGGTGGGACCGCGCCCAGCCGTTCGTGTTCAGCCTTCCAGGCTATATAGCAGGCATTATAAGTGAATTAAAGAACTCACTTGATTATATACTGAAAAATATAAAATAAGCCTGTCAGCTACCTGCATCTATTAATGGTGATTTGCGGTCACTTTTTCGGCTTTTCAGGCTGCGCTTCAACCACGAATTTGCAGTGGTTATGCCCGGTCCCGTAGCACTCGGTTTCCTTCACAACATAGTGGAGGTTCAGCCTGCTTGAAAAAACCCCTTCAATGATCCCTTCATCCATAGAACATAATGTTTTTCCGACGTTTGGCATCTTACCGCAGTGATAGCAGTTATTGACAATGACCGAAGGACTGGCGACCTGGAGGATTTTCATGTCCCCAAGCCTGTGCTCTCTCCAGAAAACAGATAGTTCGTTCAAAACCCCTTCACTATCATTCGCCCTGAATTTCTGACCGATCTTCGCCCCAACGTCGTTCCCGAGCCTTTTCATGATAGGTTTCGGGTCAAAGCCGTATGCCTCCATTCCGAACCGCACCGTATGGAAAAGATGCGTCACAAAGGAATCGGAGTTCAACCCCGCAACAGCAATATTATCCAGGTGTTCATTATATTGCCTGCGCAGCGGCAGCTCTGAACAAGCCAGGCAAATGGAGTTCAGCACATAATATTTTTTTCGTTTATCATTTGAATATGTTTTTTCCTGTATCAGGTTCAGCTCCTGAAGGTCATCCAGATGTACTGAGATAGTGGATTTCGCTTTCTTCGATTGCTCTACGAGTTCGTCAAAAGACGTCGTGCCCTTCCTCAGGAGTTCAAGTATTTTCAACTTGACCGGGCTATCCAGAGCCACTATACCGTTGTCAGTAGAGAAAATCATAGTGTTCCGTACGTGACCCATGATTTCTAAATAGCCCTAGTAATATAAATAATGTTCGTTTTTGTACGAAATTTATGTATGTCCTTAAAAAGTAACCAGGGTCATTCAAATAACCTGTCAAGCAGCCAGTTCGGGTCAAACTTTATGAGATCCTTATAGCTCTGACCGACTCCGAGGAACAGTACCGGCTTGCCGGTTGTGTATGCTATAGATATGGCTGCGCCGCCTTTTGCATCAGCGTCCTGCTTTGTCAGTATGCTCCCGTTAAAAGCCACAGCGCTGTTAAAGAGCTTCGCACGCTCCACCGCATCATTGCCGGCTACAGCCTCATCCACGAAGATGATGAGGTCAGGGTCGTTCACCCTGCATACCTTCTTCAACTGGTCCATCAGGTTGATATTTGTGTGCATCCTGCCCGCGGTGTCAGCAAGCACTATATCTTTATGTTTTGCCTTTGCGAACTGGATAGCATCGTAAACCACAGCAGCAGGGTCAGCCCCTTCCTGGTGTTTTATGAGCTTTATGCCCAGCGCATCGGCGTGTCTTTCGATCTGCTCGATGGCGCCCGCGCGGAAAGTATCGCCTGCTGCTATTACCACGGAATAGCCCTGCTCTTTGAACCGCTCGGCCATTTTTGCTATCGTCGTGGTCTTGCCTGTGCCGTTCACGCCCACAAAAACAATGCTCACTGGCTTATTGGACTTTTTAACGAACCCGTCAAAATCAAAAGAATCAACAGAAATTACTTTTAATATAGCCTGCCGCAGGGCAGTCTCGACTATATTGCCCGTGTCTGAACCGATTTTCCGGCGGGTTCCTACAAGTTCAGCCTTCACAGCCTCTACTATTTTCTCAGCTACAGGCAGCGCAACATCACTCTCCAGGAGCGCCATCTCAAGCTCCCACAGGTGGTCTTTCACGCTTTTCTCTTCTATGATGAATTCCTGTTCAAGGACTGCTGCCTTTAGTTTATCAAATATGCCGGCTTTTTCAGGGGCTTTAACAGTCTCAGAAGGTTTTGCGGACTCAGGCGCTTCCTTTTTTATAGAAACCTCTGGTTTTACATGCCCGGCTTTGATGGCTTCCTGTTCCTTCTCTTCGATCGCACCGCCGAGGACTTTCTTAAAGCCGCCAAGCTTTTCTTTGAGTTTATCGAACATATTTACCAATAATCCCCATCTGGGGTTTTATTATCAGTGAACAGACCCCCGACCCGGATTTCACTCTGCGCGCATGGGCTGCTGGGGCTGCGTATGGCTCTGCAGGACTTTCTCGATGTTCTGCATCTCCCCGGCAAGCTTCCCGAGTGCATTGTTCAATTGTTCGTAATACTTATTTAGTTCATCCTTCCTCTTCTCAAGGAAGGCTTTGGCATCATCCGTTCTCTTTTCAACGCTTACACCCGCTCCGATCCCGATCACCACTTTATCGGGGCTGGTAAGGGTCGCATTGACAAATGAACTGAATCCGATGGGGACAAGTATCTCTTTCCCTGCAGTCTCGTCTTTTAAGGATGTAATGGTCGTTAATGCCGTCTCAACGTCTTTGATCGTTAATTTTACCATGTTAAGCTGCTGTGCTATAGCTTCTCCCTGATACTGGTACTGCTGGTGCCTTGAGGCCATTTCCTGGAGCTGCTGCTGGGTTATTTTTCCGTCGCTCATGCCTTTTCCTCTTCCGCAGATTCAATCTTTATCAGAGTGCGCCTCAATCCGTGCTCACTGCCTATTAATGAATATGCCTTCTCAAATGCGCTGTTTTTGTTCTGGGAAGCTACAGTTTTTGTAAAGTGTTCCCATTTTTCTCCGGCTTTGAAAGTTCCTTTCACTATAAAATTCATTGTATCACCTGAACAGGGGGTTTGAGTTATACTCAATCAGATATATACCTACTGGAACTTATACGGAGCGATTGATACCGCCCATATAAAAACCGGAAGCATATCGTTCAGGAGAAAACGTTTGAAAAGAGAAACACTCGACCTCTCGCGCCGGGTCTTTGGCATAGATTTTAGCGGCGCATCGGACGCTGGCAGGAAAATCTGGATCGCTGGAGGCATAATTAAGGAAGGGCTCCTGCAAATCCAGGTTTGCAATCAAGCCTCGGAATTTCCAGGTGCAAATATTAAGCTTGATGCATGCCTTGAGGCGCTTCGGGATTTTATCACCAGGGGGAAGGACGGCGTCTTCGGGTTTGATTTCCCTTTCGGACTGCCGCGAGAACTTATCGAAGAAAGGAACTGGAAAGATTTTGTTCTACATTTTCCGGAAAATTATCCTGGTCCTGGCAAGTTCAGGTCAAAATGCCGGAAACCTGCAACGGGACGAGAACTTAAACGGATCACTGACGTAGAAAGTAAAGCCCCGTTCTCACCTTATAATCTGCGTGTCTATCGCCAGACCTACCATGGAATCAGTAATGTGCTGCATCCTCTGGTGAAAAAGCATCAGGCATGCGTTCTCCCAATGCAGAACGCCCTGCCTGATAAACCCTGGATTCTGGAAATCTGCCCTGCATCAACATTGAAGAAATTGTTACAGGTAAAGAAACTGCCTTCGTATAAGGGAACCAGTGATCAGCATTATAAGGCACGCGGGCTGATTCTTGATGAGCTTATGGAAACAAACCAACTTTTGATTCCACGACTGATTCGTTCAACGGCAAAAGATGACAGCGGCGGCGATGCACTTGACAGCATTATAGCTGCATATTCTACATTCCATGCATACCTGAATCATTTTAAAGTTGAGCCTAACGAAAATTACAACCTGGAAGGATACGTATTTGTGTAGACTACGATCGGCACGGAAAGATAACCCGCAATCCTTATATACAATGAACATAATTGTACATCAATGTACTAAAACATACAATACAATATGACCAAGGATATCTATGCATCAGATAATCGATGAAATACTTGAATCCACCAGAAAAAGGCTCCCTCCTGCCGGGAAAAAGGGAAAAGTTATTTCAAGAAATTTCAGGGATAGCATAAGCTCAAGAAAAGAGCGAAACCTTGTTCCCGTGATAGCAGAGGTCAAGCCCTCCTCTCCGACCAGGTTTATCATGAAAGTAAACCCGCAGGATGCGGCTGAAATCGCGGAATTAATGGAAGCAGGGGGCGCAGCAGCCATATCCGTGCTTACAGAACCGCAATTTTTCAAAGGCAGTATTGACAATCTGAATTCTGTCAGGCATGTGGTAAAAATCCCCGTGCTGAGAAAAGATTTCATCATCGATAGATCACAGATCTATGAAGCTGAGAGCGACCTCGTCCTGCTTATAGCAGGGGTTCTCGGAGATGAATTAAATTATTTTGTTGATGAAGCTCTATCCTCAGGTCGTGAACCGCTCGTTGAAGTACATAACAAAAACGAACTTGAAGCCGCACTTTCTACGAATACGAATATCATTGGGATTAATAACAGGGATCTCACAACAATGAAGGTGGATATATCAACGACAGAGAGGCTGGCTCCGCTTGTCAGCGGTAAAATAATCATTAGCGAAAGCGGGATATCCACGCCTGAGGACGCGGTCCGTATGATTGACGCCGGGGCAGATGCGATCCTTGTCGGAACATCTATAATGCAGGGAGATGTTTACAAAAAGACTTACGAATTAGTACACGCATTGAACGGAAGATAGGATACATATGAAGCAGGAACTTAAATCGACCAAATTCGGCAAATACGGCGGGCAGTTCGTACCCGAAGTACTGATGCCGGCACTTGAAGAGCTAACGGAGCAGTATGAAAAATACAAAGACGATCCTGTTTTTAACGAAGAATTGAATTATTATCTCAGGGATTTCGCAGGACGCCCGTCCCCTCTATACCATGCAAAGCGGCTGAGCAAGGAATACGGTGTCAAGATTTACCTGAAGCGCGAAGACCTCGTCCACGGCGGCGCGCATAAGTTAAATAACACGCTCGGACAGGCGCTATTGACCAGATACATGGGGAAAAAAAGGATTATTGCGGAGACCGGTGCCGGTCAGCACGGTACTGCATGCGCAATGGCAGGGGCAGCTTTTGGCATCAAAACTGAAGTTTACATGGGCGCAAAAGATACTGTACGCCAGCGAATGAACGTTTACAGGATGGAACTGATGGGCACCAGGGTAATACCTGTCAAAAGCGGCTCGCAGACCCTGAAAGATGCCATTAACGAAGCCATGCGCGACTGGGTCGCCAACGTGGAGACAACAAATTACATGATCGGCTCCGTAGTCGGACCGCATCCCTACCCCACGATGGTTCGCGACTTCCAGAGCGTCATAGGTAAAGAGGTACGCACGCAGATGATGGAAAAGGAAGGAAGATTCCCGGATTCCATAGTAGCGTGCACGGGCGGAGGCAGCAACGCGATGGGTATTTTCCATCCGTTCGTAGATGATGACTTACAGCTTTTCGCGGTCGAGGCTGGCGGAGGCGGCTTGAAAACTACGGATAAAGAGGCGCTGCATTCGGCAACCCTGTGCGCAGGCGAGGAGGGTGTGCTTCACGGCGCGCGCACCAAGGTCCTCCAGAATAAATACGGGCAGATACTGGAATCAAGCTCGATAGCTGCAGGGCTGGATTATGCAGGCGTTGGTCCCGAGCTTGCGTATCTTGCTGATATAGGAAGGATAAAACCCTGCTATTCGCTGGACAGCGAAGCGCTTGAGGCATTCCATGACCTGTGCAGGCTTGAGGGCATAATCCCTGCGCTTGAGTCCTCGCATGCAGTTGCGTATGTCAAGAAAGCAGCAGCATCCGGGGAGCTGGGCGATGTTGTGGTGATAAACATATCCGGAAGAGGCGATAAAGACCTTGAGACCGTGCTGGGGATGAACAAATGAAGATAAGTGATAAATTCAACGAGCTGAAGAAGAAGAACGAAGGTGCCCTGGTCGCTTATATCTGCGCGGGAGACCCTACGCCGGAGGAGACAAAAAGGTATGTGACATCGCTCATCAGGGGCGGCGCAGATATTATCGAACTTGGCATGCCTTTCTCAGACCCTGTGGCTGATGGTCCTACCATCCAGGCCGGGATCGAGAGGGCGCTGAACGGGGGAATGACGCCTGATATTTATTTCAAGACCACCAGCGCTCTTAAGGTTAGCACCCCTCTTGTGGTAATGACATATTATAATCTTCTTTTCAAAAGAGGGCTTCCGAGATTCGTCCAGGACTGCAAAGCATCAGGCATATCGGGCATCATAGTTCCCGACCTGCCTGCTGAAGAGTCGGAAGAGCTTGGAGCTTTATGTAAGAAATACGATGTCGATCTTATATTCCTTGTGGCTCCTACAACAACTGAAACCAGGATGGAACATATACTGGCGCAGGGGACAGGTTTCATCTATCTTGTAGCGCGCCTTGGTGTCACAGGAGCGAGGGCAGATGTTGCAGGCTCAACACGGGAGCTGATAGAAAGGGTGAAGACTACTACGCCTAAGGCTGTCGGATTCGGTATCTCGAACGGGAAGCAGGCTGCTGAGATAATCCGCGCAGGAGCGGATGGCGTTATCGTGGGTTCAGCATTCGTGGATATTATCGCGAGCAGGAAGGATGTGGAGCAGAGGCTTGAGGCGCTGGCGAGGGAATTGAAGGAAGGGATAAGGGCGGCGCGAGGGTAAAAATACTTTGACCCTGCTTCTTATTCAAAAAAAGAGGCTTATTTATTCTCTTTAGCGTATGCCACTAAAGCCTCTTTAATTCCCCATTTAAATGCTACGACCACAGCAAATCCCCATGCTAACGGCCCAAGGAAAGTATAGAAAACAGCAGTTTTGATAAGCATGGAATCCAATGCCAGCAGGAGCACTACAAGGAACATGAATCCTCGCAATATTGGGATAATTACATCGGAACCTTCTACCTTCATTCCTACCATCATTTTTTGCAGATAATCTGCAATAAAATCTATGGATAAGAAACCGATTATTAATATCAAGATTCCAACGAAAAGATTTGGTAGATAATTCAATATATTATTCAGAAATCCGGCAAGCCGGGCCAATTGGAGGATTTCAGTAGCAGCGAGGATAAATATTAGATAGCCGAATAATTTTATTACTCCGGAAAGAATGCCAGAAACAGATGTATTCGTTACCTTCAGAGTCTCTCCGACGGTGGTTTTCATGAATCTCTCATCCACACCTGTAGCTATCAGTACTTTGCGGATGAGATCGGTCAGGAAATCAACTATTAGCAAGCCTATGATTAAAACAACTAGGGCGGAAATTATCAGTGGGATATAGAGAATTATCCTGGTTATAAATTCTGTCAAAATGCTTATATTCAAAACATCTATAATTATCACTGCAAAGATAATATAAACAAACCATTTTATTATGGATTCAAATAATCCTACGGTGCTCATTCCAGCCTTTTTTATCATTCCACCAATGGAGGTCTTTTCGATCAGATCATCAAGACCAATCTTATCCAGCACCTTTGACCCCACTTTTCCAAGAAATCTGCCCGCTATCCATCCTACTATTATTAAAACTATGACTGCTACAAGCGTAGGAATAAATGCAACGAACTGTTGTCCCAAGTTATATAAACTATCTAATATCTGCGAATCTGCCATTCAAAACCACTCCATATTATGGATTGTCCCGCTTGGTATTTAAAATTTTCTTGTCCAGGACTAAAAAAATCTCATTTTATAGCTCAATGTAAGTTCAATATGAGTAAAGCTCCTCCTTTCACGGTTCAAGCATTACAAAAAAGGAGATATGTTCCCCAAGCAGCCATTTCTCATTAGAAAATAGTGCAGCATAAACAACGAACTCAATACAAACTCGTACGAACTCTTGCTGCAGGGAATCCATGTTACCCTCAAAAGCGTTAAGATCAAATAATTTTATTTAAGTTAGCAAATGAAGAACGAGAGTAAACTGACCTGGAAAGATGTTGTAAAAGAAGCCCTTTTAGAAATCGGCAGCTCAGGTCACCTTGATGATATTTACTCAAAAATAAAGGGACATACGAAAACCGAAACAAATCCAACATGGAGAGATACAGTAAGACGTACTTTACAGCAATACAGCATTTTCTATCAGGAAGAGAAGGGGAGCGGGATATGGTATCTCAGGGAAGAAAAGCCTCTTGAGGAGTTTGACCCGAAGAAGAATTCGAATCCGGGGCATGAGGATGTACAGGGGATGCTGCTTGAACTCGGAAAAATATACGTTATGAAACATGGAGAGGGGTTAATGATACCAAGAAAAAGTTTATGGGCAGACCGCTGGAAGAAATCGCTTACTGTAGCGATTTCCCAGGCTTATTTCCTACCCGAAGGTTGTAAAAGTAGAGAGTTATATTGATGTAATATGGTTTACAGGTGACACAGATGCTCTTGTGCCCGAATTTGCTTTTGAGGTGGGGTACTGAAGTAACTAAAGAGCCTGGCAGGCTGTTTGACCTTTATAAAGCCGGGTTAAGGACCAAGCTTTTTATAGTGTTGCCTGATAAAACTGGATAAGTTCCATACAGAAAATATTAAGACAATCGTAACCATATGTCCAGTATATGACAGAAGTTTCGACAATTAAGCAGGATGTCATAAGACAGCTTGATCAACTACCACTTGAACTCCAGCGTCGGGTACTTGATTTTGCTCATGCATTGGCCATGTCTTTTCCAAAAGGTGTTCAAGGTAAGCGGCTCCTCAACTTTTCAGGTATCATGGAAACTGAGGACACCCGTGCTATGAGTGAAGCCATTGAGACAGGCTGTGAGCGAGTGGATATGAATGAGTGGTAGATTTCTGCTGGATACGAATATAATAATCGCTCTCTTTGGAAATGATGCTTCTGTCAAAAACCGACTGGCTGATGCTGAGGAAGTTTTTATATCAAGCACAGTTCTGGGAGAATTATACTTTGGTGCTCATAAGTCCAAACATATTAAGAAGAATCTTTCAAGAATAGAGGATTTTGCGTCAAGCAGTGCTGTCTTGCCATGCGATACTGATACGGCACGCTACTATGGCTTGATTAAAAAGCGACTACTTGAAAAAGGACAACCTATTCCAGAAAATGATATATGGGTTGCGGCTGTCGCATGTCAGCATGGTCTTATTGTAGTATCGCGCGACGGTCATTTTAATGAAGTCGAGAACCTGAAATTCGAAATGTGGTGATGGATATCCTTATGATTTTACTGACCCTGAAATCATATAACTATTTGGCACAATATTTATCTCAATACAAATATTAAACCCCGGCGCCGATATATTCCCCAAGCAGCCACTTCACATTAAAAACCATGCAGTATAAACATCAAATTCATACGAATCATTTTATCCTGAGATGATTTTCAATATGGAATCTTTGACATCCCATGACATTATTAAACTTGCCACTGATGCTCATTGAGACGGTCTCTGTGCCTCTGCGTCTCGGTGGATAAATTGTTGAATGCAAACGAAA
>NZ_FZMP01000143.1 GCF_900196725.1 Candidatus Methanoperedens nitratireducens
GATCCGTATAAGTTGATCTGCGCCAGGTGTCCGGTTCCGGGATATTTTCCTGTTGCGATATTTATCGTATCCGCTTTGAACGTCAACTGGCTGGTGCCCACACCGATCGTCTTGCTGATATTCGTATCAAGATAGGCCTGGTACGTTGTAACGCCATCATTGTATAGAATATATGTTGAATCGATTTCCAAGGTGATCGGGAAGGAACCTGTATTCACGAATTTCACACTGAATGACGTGATCTGATTTTCACTGACCACACGCGGCTGCAGACTTCCGGCAACATAGTTCGCATTTGCATTCACAGAATCCGTATTGATCACGAAGAAGGCCGTAGCCGGGCTTCCGGGAATGGTTGAAGTACTAAGGCCCTGCGCCGTTATGAGATTAGTGCCTACCAGATTACCTGTCTTATACGTAACACGCGCCTTACCAAGCGAATCCGTTGTTACTGGATTGGCGCTGGTAATAACACCGCCGCCGCTGCCGCTGATCACTGCGAATATCACCGTCGTATCCTTCACCGGGTTACCGAAAGAGTCGATAACCGTTGCGGTTAGAAGCCGCGAATTTCCAATCGTCACGCTGTTGACTGTAAGCAACGAATCCGCAAAACGTTTCGCTTTGTTATGAACGACTCTCAGATCCTGGCTCGTAACTTCCGTCTGGCCGCCGTTCACACCGGAAACATTGGCCTTCAACTGCATGAAGGCTCTTGCGATGGTATCTTTGGTTGTGAAATTGACCACGCCCGATGTCAACGGCAGCGTTGAACCCGTTACAAATTGTACACTGGACGAAGCGATGGAAGATAGCTGAATGTTGTTCGCGGCATTGGTTGTGATATTCCCAAACTCATCATAGGCCGTGACCTGAACATTCTCTGTGATCCCCGCCGTCCAAACCGTATCAACGATCATCGACAACGATTTAACCGTTCGCGGCAAACTCTTTATGAAGAATGTCACACTGTCATCATTGGTCGTGAACAACTTCGCTATGATTGTATTGGTCACCGGCACCGTCGACGTAAAGAGGCGGATACGGCCTATACCGTCCGCGTCGGTTTGCACAATACTGTCTTTTGTTGTCCGCGTGGTATCATTGAACCCGCCCGTGCCTGTCAATACATAGAAACGCAGAGAATCATTGGGAATATCATTGCCGAAACGATCTTGCACTAATACTGAGAGGTCAATCGTGTTTCTGACTTCGATGGAATCATTGAACGTCGCTAGTCCCGCCAGCGTTAGGATCGTGTCCTCTTCTGCATGCCTGATCGTAAGTAACCTTGTCACCGTGTTCGAACTGATCAGCGTGTTCTCATTGGTCGAATCCAATCCCTGCGCCCTTACGCTGAAGTTTTTGCTCCCAAGTCCGTTATCCCCGGCTCTATACGTCCACCTGATATACGTTGCCTCGCCTGAATCCAGTCTGCTCTTCTCCACTACGGGGCCTGATAATAAACTGATCGCTCCCGAGCCTGAACTGTCCGGCGTGAATGGATTCGAGATCAAATTCGTTACCACATTCCCGCTGTCACTCTTGACCTTCATCCTCAGCTCAAACGTATCTCCCGCCGCTACCACGCTTGTCGTCACCAAACTGTCATGCATATACACTCTGAAACTATCCGCTATCGCGATCAATGAAGCCG
>NZ_FZMP01000188.1 GCF_900196725.1 Candidatus Methanoperedens nitratireducens
CCCAGGTATTGTTATTTCCTAAATAGTCTGTATGGATAGAAACCTTAGTCGGGATTTGAATTCCATCATTTCCACTTTGCGCGGTGCTGTCTATCGATAGTAGTATGATGATTGCGATAAACGCTACCAATATTTTTTTCATATTATATCTAACCCGTTTTGATATATGGTTTTAAATTCACGATAGCGTTTCTGACGGTGGCAGAGGTGGTTCCTGTTGACTCTTCTTCGGCTTCTGTGTTGAACCTGGCGGATTGATAGCGGGACTAATCACTGAAGAGATTATAGAATCATTTTGCCATGTCGCATTAGCATTTAATAGGGCATTATTGCCATTACCAGAACTGTCATAGGCTATACTGCCTGTATCTTCATTGAGCTTCCAAGCCCCGATGGGAATGGAGATCTCTCTGGCAAACATGTTTTTGAAAGTCTGCATGGTCGTAGTATTATATATCGTAATGCGTTTCAAGCTTTGATATACGTGACCATTATCCGAATAGTCGTTATAGTAAGGCCATGTATCTTTGCTGCCATATGCCCAGCATAAATCATAATATTCACCGCATATGGTCGTATGCGTTGTATTGGCATGATTGTACGGGAAGATGAAAGAGGTTGGTTTTTTGCCCAAATTTCTCTCAATACCTCTACTTGAGAGATTTAACTCATTACGAAAATCCGACTCGTTCAAAGTGAGCATGGAGACATGATCGATGCTATGGGAAGCTATTTCCCATCCTTTATTTTGCAGTTCCTGAAGTTGCCACCACCTCATGTACGAAGTATCGTCTGTGAAATTTGCATAATTTGTTACAACCGGGATAACACCCACATAACCGTATTTATCAAGAGTAGATAATGCATTATTGTAGGTAGAATTCCAACCATCATCGAAGAAAATGATGACCGGTCTTTTGGGCATAGTAAAGTTGCCTTTCAGCCATTGGTTAAAATTTTCAGTAGTAATTGTAGTGAAGTTATTGTCATGGAGATAAGCGATTTGCTGGTTAAAATTATTGGTACTGATTTTATCGGGAGCATCTGCAGGGTCTGTCACTCGATGGTAAATTAGCGCAGGAATTGTTTGTCTTCCAGCAAGTCCGTGATCACTTTCTTGATAAAATCGGTATACTTGATGTCCCGGTAATCCGTGGTTATACATGAGTATATCGTCTATAGAACCGTTAAAGAAAATACTATTACCTCCTCCGATTCTGAGAGGTACAGGGGCATTGCTTAGAGAATTGATGGTAGTAGAATCACTGTCACACTTTACACCATTGTGATAATAGATAATATGCGAACCATTATATGTGACAGTTATTAAAGTCCATTCATTGTCGTTACGTATACCGCAGTCTCGACTCGTATTGCTACTATACGAAATAGTTTTATTACCATCAGCCGAGAGTACAACCGAAATTCCATCCGCATCAGAAGTGCGAATGATATAGGAGCGATTACCAGCCACGGGTTGATATTTCCCAAAAAGTCCTGCATTTAACTTGTATTTGTTCTGCGTGGCCCAGATACTCCATGTCGCCGACGAAAGTCCGGTCCCATTATCAAGCGAGGGGCTATCATTTACTATAAGTTCACCACTATCGTTATTTAGTTTGATCCATATCTCTTGCCCTTGATTAATCACATTCACTGTTATAGTTTCACTTGCTACACCGCCATAGTTATCATTTGAATTGAAATACCACAAATATGTACCTGCATCACTATTGGTGGTTTGCCATGAATATATTCCTGTTGTGGAATTCAAAGTTCCTGCTGTGGCATTTGTTCCATAGGTTATTGTATCGTTATCAGCATCCGTAGCTGAAACTGTCAATGTTAATAAATCACCCGCTGTTACATTCTTATTTCCTATTGGATTCTGAGCTGGTGGATTATTTGGAACCCGGGTATTCTGGCTTACGCTTCCTGCGCTGAGAGAACCCGCACCAGATAAGTTGTAAGCCCACACTGTTATATTACTCCATCCATGCGGTCCAACCGTATTGTCGTAATAAGTATTTGTCGTCCCGTTATACCATGTGCCGTTAACGCTTATATTATACGAATCCGTGATATTGCCAGTTCCAGGCAGCCACGTATAGTTTATCCAGAAGTTGCCTGTTGTCGAGTTTATGTTCGCAGGAGATGGGGGAACGTATATCTCAGGCTGCGTTTGGACTGATACTGTCCATATAACCGTGTTCGATGTACCATTGCTGTTAGTAGCGTTTACCTGTACCGTCTTTGTTCCTGCTGTGTTCCAGAAAACTGTAAAATTATCATAGTTATTGTTCTGGTTCACACCGTCCTGATACCAGTTCCACGTGGTTATTGTCTGGCTGGCTGCGGCATTGAAATTAACAGCTTCGCTTGTATTTACTGCCAGTATCAAGCTGTTGTTATTGGTTTTATTATTTCCCCATGAAGTTATATAAGGGGCTACCGGTGTGATATTCCGGGCTAATATAACCCTTATCATCTTTGCGGAAGTTGAAAGGTTGATATTAAATACAGGCAAATTGCCATTACCATCCGTTGTAAGGTTATAATCAATAGCTGAACCGTTCCAGACAGAATAGTTAGCGTCAGCAAGTAGACCGCTCATACTGTAGCTTAATCTTCTTGACGCTGTTAGTTTCTCTTGCCATGAAATATTTGTCCGGGTCCAATTGATCAAAGTTCTGGTTATTCTCAATGTTGCAGAAGGAGATATTATCTGGATAGTATTCAGCCAGATTTCATTATTTGTTCCATTGCTGTAATTAAAACTTGAACTATTATCATATAAGTATATCTTTCGTGTTGTAAAATTCGTATTTCTAAAACTATTTACCATACCGGTATTCTGCAAGTAATAATCATTGCTTAATTTCGATACGATAGAGCTATCATTTATAATATTTGAATTAGCTGACTTGAGATAAATACCGTGGGCAAAAATCCCGGATGTTGAGATGTTAAAACCTGAAAAATAATTTGAATCTGACAAATACATATAAATACCGTGTGCACTGATGTTTGAGGTGGTAATATTAAAATTAGAGAAGGTACTTGAGCCGGATGATTTCAGATAAACACCATCTGAACTGCTTCCCTCGGTAGTGATGGATATATTTTCCACTTTGCTATTAGTCACATTTTTAAAATAAATCCCATGGGAATTTGTAACACTTGCATTTTTTTGTGTTAAAGTCAAATTTTGTATAATAATATTATCGTAACCGGCAGTATCAACTATTCCATAACCTGTTCTTGTTCTTGAATAATTCACAGTATATCCCCGGCCCTCAAGCGTTATGTTGTTTGCTCCGATAGTAAAACAGGTACCTGCCGATGAAACATCTGTGATCAGTATATAGACAGAATCTGCCTGTTTTAAAGTACCACATGATGAAACTTGTGTTTGGGATATCGCTGCGTGGATATTTATTGTTAATATGAGCGTAATAAATAGCCCAAATAATATTTTAATCATTTTTGCCGTTTTTTACATCTCCTTATTACTCATTTCTCAGTTCATCTCTGGTATTTACTTTATGAGGCTACAAGCGCCCCTTTCATAAACTATTTATTACGCCACCTGGCCAGAAAAGCACAAGCGAATAATACAATCAAGGAAACCATTAACCCAAATCCAGGAGTTTTTGGAGTCTCTACAGGCTTTACAGTTGTAATCCTGGGGATTTCTGCCGGGGTTACTGCGGGAACTCTGAACGCCATGGGCTCGATTACGAATTTCTCTCTTACCATATTCCAGATATTCGCATTATTTCCTTCATATCCTAACGCCCAGAAGCCCGCACCTCCGAGGTTTTTAGAATTAATATAATCAAGTTTTAAGCCAAGAGATTGATCGTCATCGTACCAGGTTTGATGCCACACGCCTTCAGTCTGGTATTTATACCAAGGCGTCCGGGAATTAGAATCCCAAAGTCTTCCATACTTCTTAGCATTTGCTATCGCTTTTTTCATCGGGACTGCTACTCCCTTTCCTGTAGTGTTTGATTCTGGTTCGCTTGATGATGAAGGCCAATCATAACCGGAAAAATACAATCCCAATACTATTTTATTAGATGGATAATAATTTTTAAGTAAATTCACAGAATTTACTAAATCAATATAAGGAGAGGGGGCTCCTGTTACAGGGCTATTTGACGAGTTATAATTATAGCCCCTGAGGAACACAGAATCTGTATATTTTGATAAAGCAGCGTTGCGGTAAACTTCTTCTACATTACCTGCTACGTTTAAGGATATATAATAATCCTGATTTCTGGATTTAAGTTTGTTGTGTAGAATCCTCGTAAACTCCTCAAATAAATTCGAGTTGGGCGTGTCTGTATATATGTTTATAGTTCTGGGATATTCAAAATCTAAATTTACCCCGTCTGCTCCATAGGTTTGCAAAACATTCAGGATATTATTTGCAAGATCATCTTTATGGTAAGCAAATATGCTATCCAGCGTATCCTTATCAAAGCTTTTGACGGAAATAATCATCTTTACCCCATTTTGACGTGAAACATTTTTTACAGTATTAAATTGATTTATATCGCCTGGCGCACTCAACGTACCATCGCTATTTGCATCCCATGAATGATATGCCACATAAGTTAATACGTTCCAATCCGGCTGATAGGAAGATGGATCTGTCCAGTAAGGCCAGAAAGCATATACTACCCTGGAGTGAAACTGATTTTGAGCCATGGCTGTCCCTACACTAACGGTTATCGGAGTCATAAACGCTGCCAGCATAAATAGTATAATTCTTAAATTTAAAAAACTCATTATTCAATCCCCATAATATGGATATTCAACCCTTATTGAAGCGAATGTTACCGATTTATTTGCGGGAAGACCATCTACTCTTATACCAATTCCTCCAAATGGAGGGATATCAGGAACGTCTTGTTCTATTATTACGTTATTATTTACATAACATCCTACGTTATTCTCAACAACTGAGATCGAAAGCTTTGTACGGCTTTGAAGTGCATCCAATCCCGGAAAAGTCTGTATAAGATTTATTTGGCTTGTACTGACGATAACTCTGTTTCTAACATTTATTATAGAGACTGATTTATTGGTATATTTACATGCAACATAGGTTCCTGAGTTTTGAAAGCGGGAGAGTAGAAGTACCTTGTCAGAACCATTTTCTCCGATTGTACCGCTGTAAATATAATCTTTCCAAAGATAAGAACCATCCAGATATGCCATTCCTCCATAGACATCGTAATTGTTAGTTATATTCAGGCGGTTTTCTGAAATACTGATATCCTGGTTCCATATATTTATCCATCTCTTTGGATTATCAAATTTCTCAGTATATGGTATATCTAAAAATTGTGCGGCTTCTATTTCATTTAGAAGATTATCTGTCGAAATATAATCTGCTGATATCCTCATAACCAGATAGAAGTCTTTTTCCGGATCATTATTGAAGTTAGCCCTGAAATCTTTATTTACGACAGGCTTAAATTGATAGAATACCATTGCATAGAGAGGTTTTTCTATATCAAGAATGATTCTCTCGGAGCCAGGATAATTAGTCTCTCTCTGGCCGAAATCTCCATATGGCAATGCGAATCCAAGGATAGTTTTATTAAACTCTTTTTCCAGCTGTTCTTTTGCCATTCGGAGATCATTCTGTACTCTGTAAAAATATTCTTGATCAGTTTCAAGTCTACCTTCATTTGCAATCCATATCTTATTGGTAAGGTACGGGCCTGCACTTCCCTGTTCATCCGTTACTACCTTTCCATGTGCATTATAACTGTGTGATTCAATATCCCAGCGGCCACTGTTTTGCATTTGATGTAATTCATCCGTATTAAGATAGTATTTGCTATTATTCTTTTCAATAGATTGAGACGTTATTACAAACATTACCGCCGTATAATTCAGCTTTTTTAAAATGGGGTCTGCATTATAATAACTGTCTTTTATACCATCATCAAAAGTTAACATAAGTGATTTTTCAGGAAGTTGTTTCTTTCCTCTCAAGAAAAGGTAAAGATCTTCCATATTTATTGTTTCATATCCTGCCTTCTTTAAGGCAAACATCTGGTCTTTGAATCGGTCATATGATATGCCGCTGTAGTCTGCCAGTCCTGTATCATTTGCGAACACTCCATGATGGTTTAGTACAACAACACTTGTCGCAGCTCTGTTACTCGATCGTGCTTCAGAAATGTTAAGGGATTTATATTCCGATTCCATGCCAGAGAAATTAGCATATCTCGTAAAATTAGAATATCTCGTGAAAACAGGCTCAGATTCAGTCTCGTTAAAAACATACATTCTCACAGATTTATAATATTGGATAATAATTATAGAAAAAAGTAATAAAATTACAATCACTATTATTATATCTGTGAAAGTAATCTTTCTTTTCTTATTTTCTTTTTTATTATCCATTTTATCCCCTATGCCATATACTTTTCTTTATAGTGAGGATGGAATAGAATATAAGCCATGAAAGTAGTAGAGTTGAAAGTAAACTCATAAATGGACGATATTTCCATGTTCCAGAGCTTGGATTTTCAAGCTTGAACATAACCCCGTATAGTAATCCTATAAATGTAATTCCGCTTAAATAAAACAAACCAGACAATTCGTTTCCTGTGACGGGAAGATATATAAGATGCCTTAGAGCTATAAAAGGACCAAGTATTGTAAATACCGCTCCCAGATAGTATTTTATTGCGACGATAGGATGCTTTCTCCAATAGAATGTTCCTGTAAAGAATAAACTTCTTATAAAACTCTTCTTCCATCTTGTATGTTGTCTGATAACTTTCTTCAATGTATTTGGAACAACTGTATAGACTTTTGCAGACTTACAATAGATCACTTTCCAGTCCCTTTCTGGATAATTTATCTCTTTTACAAATGGGGAATCGGCATATTTTTCTTTTAGCTTTTTTCCGATATATTTAGATCCGAGAACATAACCTGTAAGTTGTCTGTCTGTAGCGAATCTGAACTCTTTTCCTAGAAATTGATCATTCTCCCATGCAGGAATATAATTATAGATTGCTTCTCTTCTGAATACAGCAAGAGGTCCTGAAACACACGTCACAGCACCATATGCACTTTCCATCGCTTTTTTTACTGAAAATTGGGTCTCATACCATGAATCCTGTGCTTTTGTGAGAAAGTTTTCACCGGCGTTCAATGCCCTGCCGTGACCTGATACGGCCCCTATGTCCGAATCATACATAAAGATCTCTATAATTCTTTCTATCGCATCTGGAGCTACGACTGAATCGCTATCCGTGAAAACAAAAATTTCACCCTTTGAAGCTCTTATTCCTTCTCCTATCGCCCTCTTTTTTCCTACGTTCTTCGGTAAGTTGATGACTCTTATTTGATTTTTATATTCTTCAAGTACATCTTTTGTTTTATCTGTGCTGGCATCATTAACAACAATAATTTCTTTATTTTTATATGTAGAATTTAATAAAGAGTCGATGCATCTTCTTACTACAACTTCCTCGTTATAGACTGCAAATATACAGGAAACAAATGGTTTTCTTAAAATATGAGATACATTCTTGTCTCTTATTTCTTCACTCAAATCCGTATATTTGAGATGAGTAATGAAAAACATGAAAAATACCATAGTAGTAACCGTAATTCCATATATGAATAAGAAAAACTGATTCTTATTATCTATACCAGCCTTACCGTATAAAATTACGAAAAGAGAAATAAGCATTAGAATCACAACAAAACTCTTAATTACTCTATCTCTTCTTATCATAATTAACAAGATTCGTTTTTTTATGTGACTACTCAGGTTTTGTAAGTACGGCAACAAAAGAGAAACAGTTCATGGAGACTGTTTTCCAATAGCTCCTATGTTTTGTTAATGTTACTGTTCATTGTGGTTTTACAAAAACTCCTGATATAAGTTGATTCGTTGTTTTGTTTGACAATGCTTCCAGATTCACTATAAATCGGAGTGGATGCTTTTTCATTTATCTGGCACCTATTTAAGAACTCAATATCTTCATTCACTTTTCTAACAGCTTTTAATAGGACTGGATCATGAATATGCCCCTCATTGAAAAGTGCTATAACGGCATTCAGATCCTTGGGAAGACATTTTCCGCCGAAACTGTGTCCATGCTCCCACGGGTGAATTCCATAAAATTTATCCATTTGGACTATCTTTCTTATAATATTTGAATCTATGCCAATTTTTTGGCACATTAAATGTATTTCATTGAAAAAACTGATTTTTGTCGCGTAGAAACAATTATTTGCGTACTTCGTCATTTCTGCAGTCCTTAAATTTGTCCTTATTATTGGACACTTAAAAGGCGAATATAATTGTTCAAGAATATCTCCTGATTTTTTATCATATTCTCCGATAACAATTCTATCCGGATTCATGAAATCTTCATAGGGGTTTGTCTCTCTTAAGAATTCTGGATTAAAGCACACTCCAAAATCACTTCCAGCTTTTTTATTAGAGTATTTTTCAATTAAAGGTATGATTATATTTTCAGTGGTTATCGGTATTACAGTACTCTTTACTACAATCAGGAAATAATCCCTTTTGTCCTTACATTCTTTTGAAAGTTCTATAACCGCAGATTTTATAATGCTCAAATCTATATTTCGATTTTTATCAGGCGTAGGAACACATATAAAGAAAATTTCAGAACTTTTCGCCACAAATTTTAAATCTTTTGTAGCCTGAAGACCTTGTTTCTTTAAAAGTTCTATTCTATTTGCATCAATATCAAAGAACGATACATTATTTTCTAAATCTTTAAATCCTTTCCCTGTAGCAGAGCCTACTACTCCGCTGCCTATGATGCCGACGTTTACCATTTTTCTCCTCCTAAGTTTTATAATCAAGTCAACTAAGTTTTCTGACCATTCCCATTTGCCGCTTGGCTACCTTAGGAATAAGCAATCTACAATAGTTTAGTATATTTAAATGTTTCTATTGAATAAAATATATATCATATTAAAAATAATTCTGATTACCCATAAAAAAATGACATAGATGGGAGGTTCATGGTATATGTGGCTCCTGGTATAGCGGTTTCAAGAGGCACACAGTTGTATCTTTTGGATACAGAAATGCTATTGAGCAATTATTTTTGCTAATATTGAGTGTGGTATTGATAATAGTGGGGTTGTGTCTTGCAAAGCGAATACTACAGTTGCGCATGGTAAGAGATAGTAACCGACTAAAGTGGAATCCTAACTCCCATGACCTGTTATCCATGCAGTATTCCCGTATAACTTACCATTATGATTACGCCCGCTACTATCATATAAATATGATCCCGATCCTTCATCGGCTGTCCATTCTGCCACTATTCCATTTCTCGGCTTATTTCCGTTGTATATATTTGCGATCTCGGTGTCCGTCAGTGGTCTATTATATATTGTAATATCATCCACAGCTCCTTTTATATAACTCGATTTTGTGACTGTACCTATTCTCAAAGGAGCTTTGCCATTCCGAGGGTAAATAGAGCCAACAGTGTAGTCATCCTTGTCTCTTAATGCTCCGTTTTTGTATATGTATATATATTTATTATCGATCTTACCTGCAATATGAATCCATTTCCCAGCAGTTATATTATCTTGAAAATAACTACCTATACCATTACCACCGCTAAGGTTAAATATATAAAACGATACCCTGTTGGGTCGATTCGCATTCGTCTTATTATACATTCTAAAATACCACTCTATCTGATTTTGCGAAGCATATTCTCCTTTGCCTAAAAAATTGACATATGCTCCTTGAGGGGCGCTGCCTTCGGTGGTGGTAAAATCCAGTGCATTGGGTCTTAGCCAGAATGATACCGTCAGACTTTTTGTTGTGGTGACTGAGAAATCGTTGTTGTCTGGTACCTCCACATAATCACCATTTCCATCAAATTGAACTGCCTTTTGCGTGGAAGATATCAGGGTGAAATTAAAAACCGTGGTCTTATCGCAATAAACAGTGACAGATTTGTTTGATGATTGATAGCCAGTAGCAGAAGCCATAAGAGTGTAGGTACCGCAAGGAGCATTCGATATAGTATAGGCTCCGGTAGCATCAGTAGTAGCTGAGTGGGTTCCGTCAGAGATAACAGCCCCGGATATTGGAGTGCCGGATGAAGATTTGACTGTTCCTGAGATAATACCATTAGCAGAATCTATTCGGATCGGTACGATCTCTCGAATACTTGCTTTCTTATACAAAAGACCATTAGTGTTTACATTATCGCTTCTGAAGTAAACCGCAAGATTTGGTTTCCCTGTTTCAGAACCAGGGCGAGGCTCTGTAAGATTTAACTGCATAGCAGGGTTTATTCCAGCACTGCACGGTGTTCCGCCTGCACCAAAATTACGTCCGGTATCAACAAGCTCGTTTATTTTCTTCCAGTTTCCACCATTAACTCCATCCGTGTCATCGTACCATAATTCGAGTTTTACTGACCCATTGGCTAAATCATAGACTACAAATTTGTATCCTATCCAAGTGTTATATATCATTCCACTTTGCCACATTACTTTATTATTTACTGCTACGGCATTTGGATGGCTTGTTTCTTTTTCAAAATCATAATGTCCATCGTATCTTATTCTTGCAGCTATTCCTCTTGTATCACAAAGATTAGAATCTACCATGTGGTTTGTTCTTGCTACTGCTTCAAGACCGCCCCAGGGTGTACTTCTATCAGAAACACGCTTTCCATACAATGTAATTTCAACATTTCTCCATTTTCCAGTTTGATCCTGGTCAATTACATACATTCTTGGAGTTGGTCCAGATATACTCAGGATACCGTTTCCATCAGTCTTCCATGCACCGGTCCCTTTCCATTTAGTCCAGAATTGTGGATCATCAGGGTCGTTCGCCTGGGCAGTCCATGTTCGCGTATGACCATTATCCCATTTGGAGATCCATTCTCTTCCATCCGGGGCATTTTCGTAGAGTTTTGTGATGCCGAATTCGTCAAGCGTATTCGTAGTGGAAGTTGTAGTGGCACCTGTTGCTATTGTAAAGATAAAGAGCATTAAAATTGAGAAAAAGGTAAGGGTTAGAAGTTTTCTGATTTTCACCTGGTTCACTTTGAGTATTTTATATATGACTGACGCTTTTCCATACACCATTATCATTACCACTATTATTATATTCCTGGAGTTTGGCTTGGTCTTTAAACTATATAAATATTTCCTTTAACATAATTATCATTGTGATTATATCCACAGCCACCCAATTATTAACTCAATAGTTTCACATAATAATAAAACTTAAAGAGAGAATGACATGTATTATTAACCGGTATCGGCATTACATACTTTTAACATGTGCGATAAATTACTGTATTTATACGGTAATAATGCAAATTAATCCTGTTCATCCTGTCCAGAATGAATATTCAGACACGCTCTAAGTTTGTAGAGTATGAATTCCCATACAATAAGTCCTTAGTTGAAGGTCTCAAGATATGCGATGAAAAGGATTTAAAAACACGAACTGATAAAAAGGCGGGTAAGGTTTACTTAGATAAGGGAAAAAATAAAGGGTGATTAAACTATTGTAGCATCAGGTTAATAGCTACCAAACTATATTAAAAACATACCCGTGCCGAGGTGGCAGAGCGGACTAACGCGGCAGGCTCGAGACCTGTTTTACCTTCCGGTAAGCTAGGGTTCAAATCCCTACCTCGGCGCTTAATAATCAATCCAGCGGGGTATCTTTAGTTGTAAAAATATATATGGAATGTATCATCTATATATATTCATGTTAAGAGAGTCCTATATTGAAAGATATAACGAGATTCCCACTCTCCCTGCCTGCCTGCGCGGGATTGAAAACAAGCTGTGGGAAGTTGGGAAAGTTTTATTGGTAATAAGAAATAGACCTGTTCAATGGTGGTAGCCGGATGAAATCAATACCAACTGGGATAAAAGGACTGGATATCGTTCTTAATGGAGGATTTAACCATCCATCAACCGTTTTAGTGGCTGGCACGGCAGGGGCTGGCAAGACCACGCTTGTAATGCAGTCCCTGTTCAATGCAGCAAGAGAAGGAGAGACCTGTGTCTTTATTTCAGCAATATCTGAACCTGTAGCCATGATGGAAAGTTTTGTTTCCAATTACTCCTTTTTTGATTATTCTTTGCTTGAAAAGAAGAAGATAAGGTTATTTAATGTCGAGGAGGACCTGATTAAAGCGGGGGCGCCTGCGGTTATACAATTTATTGAAGAAAAAATACGGATGTACAAGCCGGTCAGGCTTGTTATCGACCCTGTGACCGTACTCGCGGAATCAAGGGAAAATGAATACGAGCAGCGCCTTTTCCTTTTTGAGCTTCTCACAAGGATGAAAAGCTGGAACTTGCTCATTCTTCTCACCGGTGAGTTCACGATTGAGAGCCTGAAAGAGAGCCCATTGGGCTACCTGGTAGATTGCATCCTGCACATTTCCGAAGTAATGGTAGAGGACAGGAGCGAACGCTACCTGAGCGTAATAAAGATGCGCGGACGATCCTATATTTCAGGAAGACACACCTACAAGCTGAGCAGCGACGGGATTGAGGTTTTCCCGAGGCTGCTTCCCGAGACAGAGTTCAAAGCATCCTCAACTCTCCGGGTAAGCACGGGCGTGGAAGGTCTTGACAGGATGCTGAAAGGCGGTCTGTTAAAGGACGACATACTCTTATTTTCAGGAAGTCCGGGCACAGGAAAAACGATTTTCGGTCTCTCCTTCATATACGAGGGCGCAAGCAAAGGAGAGCCGGGTTTGATAATCTCACTCGAAGAATGGCCTGACAAACTTAAACGAAATACAAAGGCTTTCGGATGGGATTTTGAGCAGCTGGAGAAAAAGAACATGGTCAAATTCCTGTACATCCCTCCGGCGCTTTTCAATGCAAACGAACATGCCGTGATGATAAAAGATATCCTGAAAAAATACAATATTAAACGGGTCTTTTTTGATGGCATCGAAGATTTAGAGACCGCCCTGCCTGATGTCATAAAAAGAAGGGACTACGTTCATTCACTGGTGGATTATTTTGCATCTCAGGGAATTACGACACTTTTGACAAGCGAGATACCGGAACTTTTCGGTAGTATCCGGTTAACCCAGGAAACCCTTTCCGGCTGCGTAGATACCGTAATACTGCTGCGGCAGGTGGAAGTGGAGGGGCAGATGAGAAAAGCCCTGAGCATTTTAAAATCCCGCGGCTCTGATAATGATAAGGAAATAAGGGAATTTGTAATAACTGATAAAGGAATAGATGTGAGGGTTGCCATAAAAGGTTACGAGAACGTGCTTGCAGGCATGGCAAGGAGACCGCCTTCAGATGTGTTCAGGGAAATGTTCGGTGGTAAAAAATCATGAACTACCTTTTGATGATCCTGTGGATAATCACAATGGTACTTTTACTCCTTTTACCTTACGGGATAGCGTTATTTTACCAGCGCATTTTTAAAAGGAAGACTTATCCCTATCTTTTTATAATCGCCCTTGTCCTGTACATAGTTTCTTCACTGCAGTACCTGTTCCCCTCTTTGCTCTGGAGAAACCTGTTTTTTGCCCTGGGGGGCGTACTCCTTGGAAGCGCGAGCATCCGGCTGCACCATGTTATGACAAAGAGGTGGAAATGATACTTGAGTTCGGTCTTTTCTGCCTGGGCATCCTGGGCTTGCTTGTCTTTTATACAGCCCTGGCGCACCTCAGCGAAAGAATGGGTGAGGGGATGGGCGCTCAGAAATATTATCTGCTGTACTATTTTGCTATTATCATATTAATTTTGACTATACCTGCAGGCTGGCCAATTTACTATGCTTCGAGCAATACTTCCGAGGATACCCTGTTTGCCCGGCTCATAATTGGGAATATAATCGTCCTTGCAGCGTCTTATAAATACTGGTGGTGGTTAAAAGATGAACTTCTTAAATAAGAAAAAGTGGAGTAAACCGTATGAGTAAGAAAATAATGGTCGTAGATGATGAGCCTGACACCGTAGACCTGGTAAAGCTTGTACTTGAAACAGAGGGTTTTGAGGTAATAACAGCTTACAGCGGCAGTGAGTGTTTGATGAAATTAGATGAAGAAAAGCCTGACGCGGTGCTTCTGGATATAATGATGCCTGAGATGGATGGATGGGAAGTATTCAAAAAAATAAAAGAAAAACACCGGGAGCTGCCTGTGGCAATGCTCACAGTAAGGAACCAGGATATCGATAAAATGCTCGGTCTGCATGTACTTAAGGCAGATGACTATATCACTAAACCTTTCGGGAGAAAAGATTTAGTGGAAAGAGTCAAAAAGATGGTTGAGCCGTGAAAAGTTTGAGGATAAGCCAGAAATTAGTGATCTCTTTAATAATAATATCTCTCCTGCCCTATGCTGTAATAAGCTATATCGATTATTCGGCAGAAAAGGCGGCTCTTGAGAAAAAGATATTCGATGACTTGAGCGCGCTGGCTGAGGCAAAGAATACACACATCTCAACTGTTGTGAACTTCAGAATAGAGCAGGTGAGGGAGATTGCCTCATCTAATTTCATGCAGGAGATAGAAAGCAGGAACACAAGCAATCTCGCTCTCAATCTTGAGAGAGTAAAAAGTGAAATTCCAGTGTTTTTTGAGATATCTGCACTCGATAGTAATGGTAAGGTCGTGGCTTCCACAGAGAGCGGGCTGATAAATACAAACCAATCCGAAGAAGAGTTTTTTAAGAAAGCTAAGAAAAACCTGTACCTTGGCAATATAAGTTACTATAATAACATAACTGGCTATACTATAGCATCTCCCGTCTTAAATAGAAGCACGGGCAAATTCATTGGCGTACTTGCGGTCAGGGTTTATCCCATGCTTATATATGATGTTACCGGTGATTACAAAGGATTGGGAGAAACCGGTGAAACCCTTCTCGTCCAGAGAAAAGGGGACGAAGTGGTTTTTTTGAATCCTCTACGCCATAATAAAAGCGCACCTCTACATCTCGTATTTTCCTTCAATTCTACCCTTGCCCAACCAGCAATCCATGCAATAAAAGGAGAAAATGGCACCACCCAGGCACTTGATTATCGCGGAGAAGAAGTTTTTGCTGCGTATACCTATATTCCTGTTATAGACTGGGGATTGGTGGTAAAGATTGATTCTTCCGAAGCGCTGATACCTGTAGCAAGGTCTAAAGAGAGATCTATTGCACTGGGCATATTTTACTTTGCTGTAATATCATTATTAGCATATCTTTTAGGCAAGAGACTTGCAGAGCCTCTTATACGGCTTTCAAATGCGTCCAGAAAAGTAGCCAAAGGTTATCTGACCGTTCAAATAGAGCCTGAAAGCAAAGATGAAATCGGTGAACTTGCGCAGTCATTTAATGCAATGGTAAAACAATTGAAAGAAGTGTATGAGGGCTTAGACCAGAAGATAAAGGAGAGAACTAGGGATTTAAACAGAAGAAACCTTGAACTTTCCGCCCTGATCAAAACAAACCAGAGCATTTCAAGCGGTTTTGATCTAAATAAAGTCCTGGATATTGCGGTCAGGGAAGCAGTAAAAATAGTTAACGTCTCCCACTGCTCCATAGTACTCGTGGAAGAGGGAAAGGAATACGGGACAGTAGCTTCCGAATATAGCCCCAGGGACCACCTGAAATCATCCTTAGGAGAAATATTGCATTTCAAAGATTTTCCGATGCTGGATGAAGCGTACCAGAAAAAGCAGTATGTACTGGTTAGAGATGCTGTAAATGCGGAATTATCTCCAAATGAAAAAGAAATGTCTGAAAAGCTGGATATAAGGTCTATCCTTATAGTGCCTTTAGTTCTTGGGGAAAAGACCCTTGGAATGATGTTATTGAGCAGCCTTGGTGAAGAAAAAGAATTTACCGAACAGGAAATAGGCATCTGCCAGACGATTGCAAACCAGGTGGCAATCGCTATTGAGAACGCTCATTTATACTCCGAACTCAAGGAACACGATAAAACCATGGAGATTCTCTTTGAAATTGACAGGGTAGTGAGCCAGTCCCTGAACCTGGATGAACTATTAAATGAGGCGCTCACAAAATCTATTCAGGTAACTTCCTCTGACGCAGGCTGGATTTATTTACTGGAAAATGACGGGAAAACTCTTAGCATGAAAACGTATGTAGGCATATCCTCAGAGCTTGCGCAGGCAGCCTCAAAGCTGACAATAGAACAGGGAGTATCAGGATTGGCGGTCAAAGCTGGTAAACCGGTAACCATGGAGATTGAGAACTTTCCGTATACCGAGTTTCTCCCTCTCATGTTAAAAGATAATATAAGCTCCCTTGCAGGCGTTCCTCTCATATCAAAGGGAAAGGTTGTCGGGGCTCTGGTTCTCTCAACCCGCAAGCACAGGCTCTTCTCAAAAAAAGATCTGGATGTTCTTGCATCCATAGGCAACCAGATAGGAGTGGCGGTTGAAAATGCCAGGTTATATTCGGAACTCATGAACCGCAGCCAGACCATGGAGATACTTTTTGAAATAGACAGGGTAGTGAGCCAGTCCTTAGACCTGAATGAAATATTCAAAGAGGCGCTTACCAAAACCTTGCAGGTGACATCGACAGACGCCGGTGCGATATATTCACTTGAAGACGAAGAAAAAATACTGAAATTGAAGATTGTGAGAGGACTTTCCGATACCTTTGCAAGGGCTGTTTCTGAAATAAAGATCGGTGAGGGTATTGCAGGGAGGGCTGTTCAAATTAAAAAACCGTTTGTTACGGACATAGATCATTATCCCACCCGCTCTCTTCTGCCTTCTTTAGAAAAAGAGGGGCTTGTTACGCTTGTGGGTGTGCCACTTATGGCTAAAGGCAATGTGGTTGGAGTTATGAACCTTGCAAACCGCAGGCGCAGGGAGTTCACGAAAGAAGATATCGACGTTCTGGCATCTATAGGCAGCCAGATCGGCGTTGCGATTGAAAATGCCAGGTTGTACCATGAATCCAGGGTTTCCTACGAAAAATTGGAGACTGCGTACGAAGAGCTCAAGTCCCTGGACAGGATGAAAAGCGAGTTCCTCTCAAACGTTTCCCATGAGCTGAAGACCCCACTTGTCTCGATCCGCGGATACAGCGAGCTTATGTACGATGATAAGCTCGGCGCCCTTACACCGACCCAGAGAAAATCCCTGGAAGCCATTATCAGGAATACCGACAGGCTCACCAGATTAATCGAAAGTTTATTATTTTTGAGCGTGCAGCAGATAGGCAAACCTGCGCTTGAGATGAAAAAGCAGTCTGTTGGAGATATAATAACCGCTTCCATGGCTGATATGAAGATACAGGCTGAGAGAAAGAACATCACCCTGGCAAAAGAACTGCCCGCCCACCTTGAGGTTATGGGGGACAGGGACAGGCTGACAGAGGTATTCATGAACCTTCTGGATAACGCCATAAAGTTCACACATCCGGGGGGCAGGGTTACGGTTAAAGCGTGGGAAGAAGACAATACTGTGCATGTAACCGTTGCAGATACCGGTATAGGGATCCCTGAGAACGTGGTCCCTTATCTTTTCCAGAGGTTCTACCAGGTCGATGCTTCCCTGACAAGGAGATACGGCGGGACAGGTCTTGGGCTATATATAAGCAAGAGTATCGTTGATGCCCATGGAGGCGGAATCTGGATAGAGAGTAAAGTCGGGGTCGGGACGACTGTACACGTCAGGCTGCCCGGAAAGGCATGATGCGTTATGAATTGAATATGGATTCCAGATACTTCCTCTCTTCTACAAGTTCCCTGATCTTATCCTCCCTTGACATGGGCATGGAATAAGCCTTATCATCGATCTCTATCGTCAGGTCGCCTTTATAACCGAAATCACGAAGCGCCCGCAATACTATCCCCATGTTCTTCTTGCGGTGCGATGGATAATGCTGCGTCCCGTTATGCGGTGCACCGACATGAACATTTATGATCCTGTCGCCAAGTTCATTGATGAAAGAGAGAGCGACTTCACTGGACTGGATGAACGCATGCATTGCATCAAAAGTTAAAAAAAGTCCTGGAAATTCACCAAGAACATCTTTCATTTCATCCGGCCTGGAACACATGCGCGATATACCCGGCATGCTGTTCTCAATTGAGAGATTGAGGTTCAGGTCGTCCGCTTTCTTTTTACATATCCTGAGATATTTTAAGAACTTGCTCCAGTCCTCATTGGTAGGGATGCGGTGTACCGTTCTCTTGCCTGCATGAATCGTGACCGCTCTTGCCTCAAGCATATTTGCAAGGTCAAGAGACCACAATGTCTCCTTTATGGTGGCCTCATGTACATAATCGTTGTACGACGCGGGGTTCAGATCCAGTATCGGTGCATGCAGGGTGCATCCGTCCGGCATTATGGAGACGGCTTCTTCAAGAGCCGCCCGGGCTATCAGGTCGTGCCTGTCTTTCCAGAAATCAGGCGTCTCAGCCCAGAATTCAACGCTCTTTATGCCTGCCTCAAGCAATATCTCCATTATATCGTAGACATTGTATTCCCAGAGAAAAAGAGATGCGCATGAGAGCTTCATTCCCAACACCTATAACATCAATTGGTGCCGAGACTATATATCAGTTGGCAATTTTCCTTGAATGGCGAAGCTCTACAGCGATGCCCTTTGAGCACTCTTTCATCTCCCAGCCGCTCATGAGGGCGCGACCAACCCCGAAGAACTCTTCACCTTCCACGATAACTTCATCATTGGGGCGGATCTGCGGGTCTGCATCCAGTACACCCGGCGCAAGGATACTGCTGTGCGGCGTGAAATCGCCGATTTTCACTTTATAGCCGGGATGAGCACGGAGCCGGAGCCCGCCCTCGACTGTCAGGGCGATGGTGCCGTATTGAGGGATAAGAGTTGCAAGCTGCTTTTCTGCAAATAACTGGAACTTTGGGAACGGAGCTTTAACGGAAGCGCCATCCACAAGGATATCGCCTGCACCTCTTCCGAACTGGAAACCCGCCGCTGCGCGCATAAGGTCAATCTTTGCCTCCTCCGACGAGCGTTTTTTGCCGTCTTCAGATTTGGAAACTGCCTGTCCGAGTTTCTCAAGGGATGGCCGGGCAGTTACACCATCATCTGCCGTATAAATAAATTCAAGTCCAAGCTCTTTCTCCACCGAGCCGCATATTTCCCTGTATGCGCCGTCCACATGCGCGATTATGTTACTGTATTTATTCTTCAGGAGGTACGAGCGCAGGCATCCTCCTACCCAGGCTCTCTCCTCTTTATCCCAGTATCCCGTGACCGGCGTATCGTAATGCGCAGCAGGATACATCAATTCAAGCTCGCGCGGGACAATGCCCACAGGAGAAGTGATAATCACCTCATGGACATATTTCCTGTACTTTCCCATCGTATTGATGAATTTCTGGTGGGAGAGGGAAGTAGAATATGGTTTTCTTGCAGAGCAGGGGAGGAGGACAAGAGTATCCAGCTCGGGCGCTGTATAGCGTTCCATAACCCTTTGCGCAAACCTTCTTATCTCCACCCTGTTAAGCGATTCCGATGTGTTGGCGTACAAGGTGTTCGATCTGAAAACCGGCGTCCTTTTTTCAAGAAATACGCCCTCTGCATCGATAAGGCGGAGCGCCGCAGTAAGCCACGGGCGCGCTCTGCACTGCCGTTCTACGTATTCGCGAAGACTTCCTGTCCTTATTTGCTCGCGAATTACTCGCACTTCCTCGCCGAGTTTTAATGAATTGTGCTGCGCTAATGACTCTGCACGCTCTTTTTTTGGAAGTTTGATCATTTCTTGCGGCGTGTTCCCTGAACATACAGTGCAGGCGCAGGGTAACTCATGCAGCCTGTCGAGATGGTATTCTCCTGAATTTGTCAGGTAAACGTCCTGGTAGCCTTTGATTATCGGCAAAGTCTCATCCACGATATCAACGCCGATATAGATGAGCATCGACAGGTTCTCAGGCGTGGCAAGCGCCGGCGCGTATAATAACGAGTCGGAGCGTGTGTTTTCCCTGAGCCTGATTATCGATTCAACGAAGTCCCTGGGCTGGTTCTCAAGCTGCTTTGCGGCGCCGAGAACGTATAGGTCTGATGCGGGGTATGAATGAGCGAAGGGGTGGATTACCGTGCCGGTATAAGCCGAATTTGACGGCGATTTAATTACTTCCTGGATTTCTTCTATGAGTTCATTTCTTGTATGGAGGGGCAGTGATTTGTGAGGGAGAATGACTATTTTTTGGGACTCAGCAAGTTCATTAAACTCGGTTTTTTTCCAGAGAGAGCCGGAATCTATTACAGGGGATTCCTTTTTATGGATCTGGATGATGGCAGGAGTTGATATCTCTCTGTCCAGTACCAGTTTGCCGATCCTGGCTGCTCCGTCGCGGTGGGTTATTTCGAAGATTTTGGTCATAAGTTTCAGAATTGATATTTGCCGCAGATGAACGCGGATGAACGCAGATGTTAATGTTTGGTGCTGTTTAGGTGAGAGGCTTATTTAAATATGAGCTTAAGGCTCGATTAAATAAACCAGTAATATGACCGGATTATATAAATTAGCCACAGAGACGCAGAGGCACGGAGAGCTTTTTGAAATATTCCTCTGTGCCTCCGTGGCGATTGTTTTTATAT
>NZ_FZMP01000217.1 GCF_900196725.1 Candidatus Methanoperedens nitratireducens
ATAGTTTCAGCAAAAAAGGTTACACTCCCATGTTTTAGGCGCAAAGCCAACTCTCAGAACAGCGTTTTAAACGCCACGCCCAGCAATTTGATAAGCTGCACCTTATCCCCGCGGCTGATGAGCTTCTGGAGCAGCACGGACGGATGGTCCATATCGCCATACTCTGTTATGCAGTCCCTTATCTCAGGCTTGTTCAGGAACGCTATGAACTCGTTCAGGTTCTCATCGCTCAATTTCCCCAGGCTCTTATGAATCCTCATCCCGATAGCCAGTTCCCGCCCTGCGGCACTGCGCCATCGTTTCTCATATTCCTCCAGTCTTGCTTCCTTACGCGCAGCTCTTGCAGCAACTTCTCCGGCTATCTTCGCGCATACTGCGCCCATGTAAACGCCGCCTCCTGACGTAGGTTTCACCTGTCCTGCCGCATCTCCCAAAAGCATTACGTTTTCTTTTACAGTTCTATCCGGCGGGCCCAGAGGGATGCCTCCGACCACATGCTCTGTACGCGAACCCCTGTACCTTGAGGCGACGACAGGATGTTCCAGCAGTTTTTCAAGATAGTGCTGTACAGGAAGGCTATCAGGGTTCTTAGCCAGCCCAATGCGCGCCATATCGCCGAAAGGCACAGCCCAGGCAAAAAACCCGGGCGCAATGTTATTACCTGTGAAAATCTCCACAGATCCGGGGTCACTGGCAGCATAAGGTGCTTCAAACTGTATCCCCGACAGGAATTTTTCGCATCGTGGAAGCCCGACTGCTCTGCCCACACTGCTCTGTATCCCATCTGCCCCGATAATAATATCAGCCTGGATATCTTTTCTCTCACCACTCGATATTACTGATATTTTATCTCCATGTATGTCTGTGAAACGAGTTTTTAAGAGTATCTCCACACCTTCATCCAGCGAGCGCTCGATAAGTGCCCTATCAAACATTTTCCTGTCGATAACATATGCCTTTATGCCTTTTCCGCGCACGGTGAGTTCCTCTCCGTCCGGGGCATACACAAAAGCCCCTTTCATCCTTGCGAGAACAAAACTTCCCTCTCCTATTTCGCACTCCGCAAGCGCAGCTGTGCTTATCAGCCCCGTGCACTGCACAGGTGAGCCGATGCTTGCATGTTCTTCTATCAGCAGCGTCCTGGCTCCGTTTTTAGCAGCGTATTTTGAGGCAACCGCGCCGGCAGGTCCTGCGCCGACTACCACAACGTCATACTTCATATCCGCTTAATGCATCGGCAGGATAATTAATCCTTAGCAGAAAGTTTTTAAGATTCCCTGACGATACAACATACCATGAAGCGCACTTATCATGAGTTCCCGCAAAAACCTGAATTTGAACGGAAATATAATTTCAGGGCTGACCTTCCTTACATCGTAAGAACGTTAGCGGAGATGGATAACCAGTTCGGAACATTTATAACAGATTCGCCCGACCTGAAAGGACGTGCCATAAAAGCCAAAAGAAGTATAAATGTTGAAATCACAGACAGAAGCGTTAATTTTTATCCGCTTAATAAAGACAGCCTTGCGGATGTGCTTCAGGATGTTAAAAATGAGGGGACTATCGATTTCAGGATAGCTCTCAAATATTCGTTCCTGGATGAAAAATTCGACCGCGTCCCCTTCAAGGGAGATTCCTACCTCGTCCGCACCCAGCTGGAGAATGGCGTACTTACGATGAGAATCCACCACATCGAAGGCATGGGCAGGACCGAATGTGCGAAAATAGCGGACACTATTGTTGATGAGATAAAACGACACGCTCCCAATGTCTGAACTACTTTATTCCGTTGCTGTTCCTTTCAAAAGGAAAGGGAAGGAAGCCCTCAAAGAGAGCGACTTTGTACTTGCGCTCTCCATCGACCTCCACTGGTTCAATCCCGAACAGGCAAAGAATATATTGAACCAGGCTGAAAAAGCGGGGCTTATAAAAAAGGAAGGGGAGCTTATCATGCCCGCATTTGATTTAAATTCAGTCGAAATCCCCACAGGATTCAAGCCGGATTCAGGCGCCTTTGAGAAGAAGCCCGTCTTTGAGAGGGTCATCGAGCGGATGATCGCTGCAACAGGTATGGAAAAGCGCAAAGTTATCTCGCTGATAAATAAAAAGCAGGAAGAGCTGTCCAAACTTGTTGAAATAGAGGTCAGCGCCCTTCTCGTTGCACTGGAGAACGGCGTGTCTGTGGATGACCTTATCGATGAGGAATGTGCGGCTTTGCTTACTCCTTCGTCTTCTTCTTGAAAAGCTTGATGAACTCATCGCATTCCTTGACAAGCTCGTTGGATGCTTTTTTAATCACTTCTATGGGATCAGCCCCATCCGTTCTCACGAAAAGCACCGGGTCGCTTATTGTGGGATGTTTAATATCATACGTCGCTATTTCGACATGCTTGTTGTTCAACAGGACTGTTTTCAGGGCATTGAGGAGAGTGTGCGTCTCCCCAGCGACCTTGATGCTTATCTCGTTTTCCGTCTTATTTACGATTGTAAGTTCCATGCTTTCACCTAAATAATACCTGTCCCGTAATCCGAAGACAGTTTTCTCGTCTCAACCCTGTTACATTTAGGGCATTTGAGTTTATTATTTTCTTTTTTTAATACTGTCCTGCAATTACTGCAATAAGCCTTCATAACGCCGAGTTCTTTGTTTACGGTCGTCAGGCGCATGTTCCTGAGGTCTATCACTCTTGCCTTGACGATATCAAAGGGTGAGAATTCGGAATACAGTTCCTTCACGTAGGCATCCTTGATGTTCGAGACATGGATGGCGGCCTGCTCTGCATTTACGATCTCCCGCTCTCCCCTGCCTTTAATGGATGCAATCTCAACAAGCGCGACCGATTCTTTTATATCAGTGACCTGACCGATCACGATATCTCCGACCTGCAGCTGCGGTGGAACGTTCGTGACAGGAGTGACTGATATCGAGCGCTCCCTGGCGTTTATTTTTACGATCCCGGTCGTGGCTGCGTATATGTTCCCTTTATCCACGAAAGTACCGTTTTTGGGAGTGAACTCCTCCGATGTTCCTATAAGGTCGCCAGGCAATACGATCTTCTCCTCGACGACTTCTTCCTTTGCTATCTCTTCCTCAGGCTGCACTTCAGGCGCCTCTTCAGATTGTTCTATCTCTTCTTCAGTTTCCGGCAGCATTTCTTCTTCCAGCTCTTCAACTTCTTTTTCCTCTACTTTCTCGTTTTTCTCTCTTGCATCGCCTTTTCCAAGCTTTCTCCTGCTTGTGACCTTCTTTCTCTTGATCCTAATAATAATCCCTCTATCTTTTCTCTATCCTGTATATCTCTGCTTTTATGACCTGTACTTCCTTCGTATGAAACATGAATGTTCTTTTGATAGGAAAATCGATTAATCGATAATCTGTTATGACTGACGGACTAATGAATTTTTTTATGAATTCGCTGCTTCCGGCGTTATGTATGGAGTAAACCACGCTGCTTAATTCGAGGGCTTTCCTCAGAAAAGGGCGGTCGCTTCCCCGTACCTGGGCGCCGAACGGAGGGTTCATCACTACCGTATGCGCTTTTCCGCACACTTCATTTATGCTGCTGCATACGAGCTCGACATCAACGCCGAGCTTTTTTGCATTTGCCCGTGCTATCTCAAGAGCGTCTCTATCATCATCAAAACCTATAACCTTTTCTGCTCCCAGGAGTTTTGCCCCGATCGCGAGGACCCCGCCGCCGCATCCCAGGTCATAGACCGTATCCGCGATGTCCCCCCTCATGAGCGCAAAATGCAGCATTTCTGCAGCTACCGGCGCGGGCGTGGCGTACTGTTCTTTTGACGGCTTCGGAGATTTGAAACCCTCTACCTGTTCCAGCAGTATTTCAAGGTGCTTTTTCTTCATGGTTTTTTTGCCATAAAATGAACTGCAGGCATCATGGCTTCCCCGCTCACGTTCACCTGGGCGAAATACTGCCTTGCAAGCGTCTTGATGCCTGTCCCGCCCTCTTCTTTCTCCCTTTTAATAAGGTCACCGAGCATCAGGAGATGTGACCTTGTATAATCCCTGGGTATCATGATTTCGCGTTTTACGGTCTCGACCGTGATCTCGCTGAAACCGTAGGCCGAGAGCTTGTTGCTTATATCCTCGAATTCATGGGCGTATATAGCCCCGATTGTCTTTAGCAGCTCGTTGAAAAGCAGGCTTGATCTTTGCGCCTCGTTCCTCGGCACCCAGAGGAGTATCATGAATGAGAACACCGCCTCCTTTTTCAATACCCTTGCAATCTCCCTGAACACATGACCGAGCATGTCCGGGGGAATGAGATCAAGGTAATGATAAGAGACTACTGCATCAAAGACTGAATTTTTGAAGGGCAAATTTACCGGTTTTATTAGAATGCTATTTGTCAATTGCCTTGGTTTTGTTATCCCGAAAACAGCAGAGGGTAATTCATTTGTAAGTGTTCCTCCGAAATCAAGGATGCGGGAACGGGGGTTCAGATTCGAGCGTTTTACGAATTCCTGTCTATCTTGTGCTGCGTAGGGCATAAGGGTTTATTTTAGCGTTTTTATGATTTTAAGTAGTTGTATTTACGTTTCTGGAAACTTCTAATGAGACGCGCCTGGACGTATAAGCGTACACCAGTGTGTTCTCTTCAAGAATAATACTCATGTAACATTCTGCCTAAGTGAAGAAATATTCAAGTTCAATGGATAATTTTTCAATCTCCTTTCTCATCTCAGTCGACATTTCGATCACCTTTCCTATCATTCCTCTCAAGTAATATCATACTATCTTTTAATAGACATCTTCCCCTGAATTATAATAACTCACGATGAATCGATGTGTTAATATATGTACAGCCCGAAACCTGCATATGGAGGATTTATGAAGAAATCTTTAGGTGCAAAAACTCTTGTTTATCCGATCCCGGTCTGGGTTGTGGGAACTTACGACAAAGAAAGAAAGCCGAACGTAATGACCATCGCCTGGGGCGGGATTTGCTGTTCAAGCCCCCCATGTGTAGCCATCTCTCTTCGGAAAGCGACATATTCTTACGGAAATATCGTAGGGCGAAAAGCTTTTACGATAAATGTTCCATCCGAAAAGTACGTCAAGGAAGCTGATTATTTCGGGACAGTCTCAGGTAGGGATGTGAATAAGTTCTCCGAATCCGGGCTTACAAGCGTGGAGAGCGACCTGGTCGATGCTCCGTATGTGAAGGAATTCCCTCTTGTTCTGGAGTGCAGACTGATTCACACTATTGAAATAGGATTGCATACTGAATTTATAGGCGAGATAATGGATGTCAAGGCAGATGAAACTGTGCTGGGGAAAAACGGGGCAATTGACGTTGAAAAATTAAAACCCGTCATATTCGCTCCCGATATTGCGGGCTATTACGGGGTCAGCAAACCTATTGGAAAGGCGTTTTCCATAGGAAAAAGATAGGGAAGACGGTATAAGTAGAAGCATCCCGGATACGAAAACAAGTATGCCGGCAGCAATGCCGCCAAGGAGATTATTCTTGGTCACGCGGATTTTATCTCTTTTTATCACCTGGACATATTTACAGCCGTCTTGAGGTTAATCGGTTTTATTAAATTAACGAGAGGGTCGAAATGATTAATTTTTTCTGGATCTTTTTGATATTAGCTTCTCCCTCTCTTCGTCATCCTTTCGCATCTCTTCTATTTGTTTTCTTACAGCTTTGGAGTCAAGCTGTCCTTTCAATATCCCGAACAGTGTCGTAAAATCTGTAGTTTTAGGTTTCATTTTAATGTAGCTGGCCTTATCTTCGATGATCAGACTCTCTCCCGTTTCTACCATGTTTGTTTTTTCTAATGGATATATATTTTATATAAATCTCGATCGCATCCGCCCGGATACCTGAAGTTCATTCAGGCAGTCGGTGGGATAGATGGAGTTTTTCAATCAGCTGTATACTCGAAAAAGAACACGGATGACACGGATTCGACGGATACGCACGGATTTCCCATCATCCGTGGGAGTCGGCATCGCCCATGCATGCGTATTCTATGACCCTCCTATCCCCCAAGCGCAATAACAACACCAGTTATCACCATACCCACGCTCATCATAACAGTACCCGTATGGAACTTATTTCTTCCCACATAGCCTCCCCATCTGTAGCCGATAGCAAAGAGCATGATAAGCCCGATAGCACTGGAAAATCTCATAGCCCAGACGCCATCAAATAGCAGGAACGGTAAAAGCAGAGGCATCCCGGATATGAAAACAAGCGTGCCTGCAGCAATTCCGCCCAGAATATCATCCTTTGTCGCCCGCGTATGGTTTTCAACTGGCTTAAGGCGCGCCAGGATGTGCTGTGCTACCTCATGTTTTTCGCGCTCGCCCAGGGTATCTACGATTGTCCCTTCAAGCTCTTCTCTTATCTTCCGAAGATCGCACCCTTCCCCTGTGCATGTGGAAGCCTCCTGCGCAGCAAGCGCGATTCTCCCTCTCTCAAGCAAGTTGCTGTAAACATATATTATACAATCCACGAGCCCCCATGCAATGCATGCGCCTATTCCGGCACTTATGATGGCTTTAGCTGAGCCGGTCTCAAGCCAGACAGTGCCCGTGATAGCGAGCACCATTATCAGCCCGAAAAGTACCTCGGAATGGCGGTCAGAAGGTGAAAGAAGAGCGCGAAATTTTATCATATTTGCAACCGCAGTATCTCAGAGGTTGCCTTTAATTTTTCCTAGGTATATCAGCGTTGCCTTTTTCTCCTCCATCTGCCTGGTATTGCGGCAGCAGCGCTCTTTGATTATATAAATCCCGGACACACCCTGTGGGAGCTTTAAGTGCGGGGGGTATATACCACATTATCAAGCCATCCGGCATCGCTTCCACTCGTAATGGCTCTGTTTTTGGTGTACATCCATTTCAGCGTATGAGTGCCTGAAGATAAAACGTATGTCTGCTGAACCCATGAAGTATTGCCGCTGATCATGGCTCTCCTGGAGCCATCGATATAGAAGTACAGAGCATCCAAATCCTGTTCCGATGAGACTTTCCAGTAGAATTTCAGGATACCGGATCCGGTGACCGTTGTCTGGACCCAGGTATTCTGGTTATCGCCGATATTGCCGCTCTGCGCAGAATCGTTGCCGTAATAATATACGCTGGTCTGTCCGAACCATGCAGCATTGCCGCCTGTAGTCCACTGTAGAGCTGTGTTATCCACCGCTTCCCCGATGGATGGGGTAACTTTAAGAGTATAATTTACAGTCCTCGTGATATTGCCGCTAACCCCGCTGATTATTATGGAATATGTGCCAGCTGGAGTTGAAGCCGAAGTCGATATTGTCAATGTTGAAGAATTAGTCGGGTACAAGGAGGACGGATTGAACGAGCAGGATGCTCCCGCCGGCAGTCCTGAACATGAGAACGATACTGGTTTTGAAGCGCCTGATGTAAGTGTCGCAGTAGCTTTCGTAGATATCTTATTACCCTGTAAAACTGAACCGTTTGATGGGCTTAAAGACAGGGAGAAATTAAATGGAACTGGAACGACCGTAAGGTTATATTTCGCATTCCTTGTTATATTTCCATCAGTTCCACTGACCGTAATAGGATATGTACCTGCCGGGGTCGATGACAGAGTCGAAATTATCAGCGTTGAAGAATTAGTCGGGTATAAGGAGGACGGATTGAACGAGCACGACGCTCCTGAAGGAAGTCCTGAGCATGAGAACGATACTGGTTTTGAAGCGCCTGATGTAAGTGTCGCAGTAGCTTTTGTAGATATCTTATTGCCTTGCACCACCGAACCGTTTGATGGGCTTAAAGACAGGGAGAAATTAAATGGAACTGGAACGACCGTAAGGTTATATTTCGCATTCCTTGTTATGCTCCCGCCTGCTCCGCTAACTGTTATAGAATATGTGCCAGTTGGAGTTGAAGCCGAAGTCGATATTGTCAATGTTGAAGAATTAGTCGGGTACAAGGAGGACGGATTGAACGAGCACGACGCTCCCGCTGGCAGTCCTGAACATGAGAATGATACTGG
>NZ_FZMP01000175.1 GCF_900196725.1 Candidatus Methanoperedens nitratireducens
AGGCGCAATATAGAGTTCAGAAGACACTTGTCAAATGTGATTGCCTATGCTAAACGACACAGTCTGAAGAAGATTATCTTGTTTATTGACAGAGCCACTTACCATAAAACACCAGAAGTAAAGAAGTTCGTTAAAGAACATAAAGACATATTGCGCATAAAGTTTCTCGGAAAAGGTGACCCTAACTCAAACCCTATAGAAAGCCTGGTAAACAGACGATTAAACTCAGCAGTTGGTGTCGATCGTTCCCATGCTTCAATAGATGTAATGACAACTGCCGCAAGGAATTTCTTAAGAAAATACAACTCTATTTATGCGACTTAGCTTAATAGTGGGTGTTCACGATTTATTTTATAAAACCTTTTTCCATGCCTCACTCTTTCTTCCCAAAATGGAGAATACTCATCTTTAGATAGCTTTCGTTTTAATATTTGTCCTTTATTCGTATAAACTTCAAGTGCTTGTGCTCTCACTTCTTTTGCGACTGATCTTATTTGATCTTTGTATTTTAACGGAGGTCTGGCGATTGATTTTTTAATGTCTATTTGCCAATCTTCATCAACATTATTTGGTAGATCTATTCGAATTCGACATAAATCGTAATGAACTTCTTTCTTAAACATGCTAAGCCAATCTCCGGCAACAAGTAAACGTTTGCTGCGATAGACATAAAATCCCTGTTGTTCTGTCCAACTATCTTTTGGACCCTTTCCATAATTATATTCCTCATATGATAATTTCGATCTATGGGGCAGAACAAATCCTTTGATATTTATCTGGTCTCCCTGAAATTTTACTTCCGGTTTTGGCTGCAATCCACTAAATCCTATCATGAAAGGGTCCCATGGCTCTATTCTCCTTCCTTGGAGAAATATATTTACACCATCATCAATGAACATATGAAATACCATAGAAAGATGTGATTTTACTCTTTCCATTGTCTCTAAAAACTTCTTTTTTGATTCTTCACTATCTTCTTTAGTATCCTTTGTTACTCTGTCCAAATCCCACCATACTACACAAGTTCCTGATTTCAATTGCTCCATTTTTTCAGAATAATTACTTTCTTCAGGGCAATATTTTATTATATTCCATGATTGTGATTTGTTAACATAGTCCAGATCCCAGCTCCATAAACAAACTTCACAATCAGTTCGTTTTGATATAACTGAAAACTTTCTTGTTTGAGAAAATGAAGCCGTTTTCAACCCTAAACCAAATCTTCCTAAATCATTACTATCTCTTGTGAGTAGAGGGTTTTTACTTCCTGGGCGCATTGCTTGGATTAACTCTTCGCTATTCATTCCTTTACCATCATCCAGAATTGATAAAACAGTATGTGGCCCATGCCAGACATAATCTACCCAGATATTTTTAGCATCAGCAGTTATAGAATTATCTATTATGTCTGCAATTGCGGCTTCTATTGAATAACCAATTGCTCTAAATGTTTCGATCATTGAGCTGGCATCTGGTTCTGCATTTGTAGTTTCAATGTTTGAATAGTCAAAATTGGTAGCCATATTATCATTTATTTAACAGAAGTTTTTTAATTGATACCGCAATACTTTTTGCCATCAATGGAGGTACTGCGTTACCTATTTGTCGAAATGCAGCGCTTCTACTACCTTCAAAATAGTAATCATCAGAGAATGATTGGATTCTTGCAGCTTCACGAATAGATAAAGAACGGATCTGCTTAAAATCGGGATAAATATAATAATGTCCATCTCTAGCTATATGGGCAACTACAGTATGAGAACATCCATTTGGATCTACAACTTTAAACCTGTCTAAAAAAGATTCTTGATTATTATGAGTTTTTAGATTCTCTGGTAAATCTGAATATTTTAATCTTTCCCCATTATTCAGCCATTTCTGTATTGCGATCCTGTAAATTGAAAGATCCCTTTCATTATGAGGTCTGGTGATATGCTGGGTTACAAAATCAACTCCATTCCTGATTTCAAATTTTTCTAGATAATTTGTTAAGCCCGTTTTATATTGCATTATTTTTTCCCCACCTCCCGGTTTTAAAGCAGGTAAATCAGCTAATAAATCAAATTTTATTTTCCATTTATTAACTGTTTTTTCAAGCTCAGGAAATTCGAATTTACTATTACCTCTTTTGCCGATAACGACAACTCGTTTTCTTTTTTGCAACACACCATAATCCATGGCATGTAATATTTGCCAAGAAACACTATACCCCACTTCTTTACTTTTAAACTTGGATTTCGGCGCATTTAGTCACTA
>NZ_FZMP01000189.1 GCF_900196725.1 Candidatus Methanoperedens nitratireducens
TACTTAATTTAGGCAGAGTTAAGGGTTAACAGCATCCTTTTTCACATCGATAACCTGAAGCTTAAAATAAGCCTATATTAAATAAATTTATACCTGATAAGACACTACTAGCACCCCATACGGTGACCTTCATGGCAGAAAAGCGAACAGAAGCAAAACAACCCGAAGAAAAGAAAGCAGTCCTTCCTCCAAAATCGGATTTCAGCGAATGGTATAATGAACTTCTAATGATGGGAGAGATAATGGATGTGCGTTATCCTGTTAAAGGGCTGTATGTCTGGTTCCCCTTTGGCTTTGAGGTACGCAACAGGACATATGCCATAATAAGAGAACTGCTCGATAAAGACCATAAAGAAGCGCTTTTCCCTCTTCTCATTCCTGAGACCGAGTTCATGAAGGAAGCAGAGCACATAAAAGGTTTTGAGAACGAGGTTTACTGGGTCACCCGCGGGGGCAAGAACGAACTTGATGTCAAACTTGCGCTGCGCCCGACGAGCGAAACGGCGATATATCCGATGTACAAGATATGGGTGCGCTCCCATGCAGACCTGCCGATCAAAATATACCAGATAGTGAACACGTTCAGGTATGAGACAAAGCACACGCGCCCACTCATCCGCCTGCGCGAGATTACCTCGTTCAAGGAGGCGCATACCGTACATGCAACATGGGATGATGCTGCGGAGCAGGTAAAAGAGGCGGTGCGGATTTACCAGGAATTCTACAGAAGGCTTGCGATACCCACCATTGTCTCAAAGCGCCCTGACTGGGATAAGTTCCCTGGCGCAGATTACACGATGGCAGTCGATACGCTGATGCCTGATAACAAGACATTGCAGATAGGGACGGCGCATCATCTCGGTAGTAATTTTGCAAAAACATTTGATATTAAATACGAGGACCTGAACGGCGAGCAGCAGTACGCGCATCAGACCTGCTACGGGATATCCGAGAGAAGCATAGCTGCGCTGATTTCCATCCACGGCGATAATAAAGGGCTTGTGTTCCCGCCTGAAGTTGCGCCGATCCAGGTCGTAATCATCCCTATTCTGTTCGGGAAGAGCGAAGAGATAACCAGTGCCTGCCGCGCTGTTGCAGAACGGTTGAAAGCAGAGGGCATCCGCACGGTTCTGGATGAGAGCGATGAGCGCCCGGGTGCCAAGTACTACAAATGGGAAATGAAAGGCGTGCCGCTGCGGGTGGAGATAGGTCCGCGCGACCTGAAAAACAATGCAGCGATGGTTGTCAGGAGGGACAGCGGAGCAAAGGAAACCGTTCCTGTGGACAATATTACAGAGGAGATCAAAACACGGTTTGAGATCATCCGTAAAAGCCTGTTTGAAAAAGCTGAGATCTCATTGAAAGAACGTATATTCGATTGTAAGACGCTTGAAGAAGTGAAAGATAAGCTCTCTAACGGCATTGCACGGATACCCTGGTGCGGTGAGCGCGAATGCGGGCTTGCGATGGAGAATGAAGTGGGTGCGGGAATCCTCGGCGTGCCCGAGGGTGAGCTTGGCAGGGGAGCAGGAAGCTGCCCCATCTGCGGGAAAAATACAGGGAACATGGCGATAATGGCTAAAACCTATTAGTTGAGTAAAGTAAGATGCTGTAAACTAAGAGTTTATCTGAAAAATCAATAGTATATTTTCGAATGAGTCGTAGAGATGCAGAGAAGTATATTGAAAAAAGCTCTCTGTGCCTCTGCGTCTCTATGGCTTAAGAATAATATTTGCCACAGAGGCGCAGAGAACACAGAGATGTGTTTAAAAATATCTGTGCTTCTCTGTGGTTTTAACTTTTGGATAGGCTCTAAGGCGCTATAAAGTAAGAAACTATTGAAAAAATATTTTATTCTTCCCTCAAAAAGCAAAAACCTTTAAATATCACAAAACAAATTAGATATTACTAATTTTCTCATTTTTTGAATGAGTATTTGAGAGGTATTTAAAAATGGATGACATGCAATATAAAGGAACTACCACAGTTGGGTTAGTTTGCGATAAAGGTGTAGTCATGGCTACTGAGAAAAGAGCCACGATGGGGCACTTTATCGCAAGTAAAGATGCAACGAAAATCTACCAGATAGATGACCTCGTAGCGATGACAACGGCAGGTTCTGTAGGGGATGCCCAGAGGCTTGTAAAATGGATGCAGGTCGAGGCAAAGCTCTATAAGATGCGCAGGGAAGAACCCATGACCGTAAAGGGGATAGTAACTTTGCTTGCCAATATCTTAAGCGGTTCAAGATACTACCCGTACTATGTCCAGCTTCTTGTTGGCGGAGTAGATAAAAACGGACCAAGCATCTATTCACTGGATGCCATCGGCGGGGTAATCGAAGAGAAAAAAGCAGTAGCAACAGGGTCTGGCTCACCAATAGCGTACGGTGTGCTTGAGGACAGGTATGTCGAGAACATGCCGGTCGATGAAGGAGTTGAACTGGCTACACGCGCCATACACAATGCCATGAAACGGGACTCTGCGTCTGGCAACGGCATCCGTGTTGTAAAAATCACGGCTGAAGGGTACACAGAGATAGGCGAGAATGAGACTAAAAAAACACGTGAAAAGTTCACACAATAAAATTTTATTTTCTGTTTTTGTAGTATTTTTAAGGAGAACATCAATGACAGTTGAAGATGTACTGAACGACTTAAAACAAAGAATCCGGGCTCAGCTCCCGAAGGACATAACGATATCCGACGTAGATTTTGAGGGACCGGAGCTGGTTATCTATACCGAGGAGCCCAGGAAATTTGCTGAAAACGGCGACCTTATAAAGTCCATTGCAAAGGAGATCAGGAAAAGGCTTGTTGTCAGACCTGACCCGAAGGTGCTGGCACAGCCTGAAGAAGCTATCACTTCGATTTTAAAGATCGTCCCGGCTGAGTCGGGTATTACCAACCATTATTTTGATACGGAAACGGGCGAAGTCGTGATCGAAGCTGAGAAGCCGGGGCTTGTAATAGGCAGGCACGGCGAGACGCTTCGCGAGATCACAAAAGAGGTAGGGTGGACTCCGAAGGTGGTCCGCACGCCTCCCATGAAATCCACTACCGTCAATAACATACGCCAGTTCATGCGCGCCAATAAGGATGACCGCAAGGCGATACTCAGGACAATAGGCAGGAAGATACACCGCGGCGTATCATCCAAGGACAAATGGGTAAGACTGACAACTCTTGGCGCCTGCCGCGAGGTAGGACGGAGCTGCTTTTTACTTTCAACTCCCGAGACAAGGGTATTGATCGACTGCGGCGTCAGCGTGGGCGGAGAAGATAACGGGACACCGTATCTCTACGTACCTGAGGTGCACCCGATAAACCAGATAGATGCAGTCATTCTTACGCATGCGCATCTTGATCATATAGGGCTTGTGCCCTTATTGTACAAATACGGGTTTGAGGGACCTGTTTATTGTACCCCGCCGACGCGCGACCTGATGGCGCTGCTCCAGCTGGACTATATCGATGTGGCAGCCCGCGAAGGGAGGAAAAGCCCCTACGAATCTGCCATGATCCGCGAGGTGCTCAAACATACGATCACGCTGAACTACGGCGATGTCACAGACATAGGTCCTGACATGAAACTGACGTTCCACAATGCAGGGCATATACTGGGTTCATCTATAGCGCATTTCCATGTAGGGGACGGTCTGTATAATATCGCTTTCACTGGCGATTTCAAGTACGAGAAGACGCGGCTGTTCGACCCTGCCTCAACAGATTTCCCGCGCATAGAAACCGTTGTGATGGAAGCCACTTACGGCGGGTCAAAGGATATTCAGCCCCAGAGAAAAGATGCTGAGCGGCATTTGCAACAGCTGGCTAAAGAGACCCTTGATAACGGTGGAAGTCTCCTTATCCCGACGTTCGCCGTGGGAAGAAGCCAGGAAGTCATGATAGTGCTTGAAGAAGCCATACGCAGGGAATTGATCAACGACGTTCCTGTTTATCTTGACGGCATGATATATGAGGCGACTGCTATCCATACCACGCATCCTGAGTATCTGAATAACGAGCTCAGGAACCAGATTTTCCATAAAGGGATGAACCCCTTCCTTGCAAAATGTTTTGTCCAGGTCGATTCAAAGGAAAAGCGCCAGCAGATCATCGATGACCGCAAACCGTGCATCATCCTTGCAACTTCCGGTATGCTCAATGGCGGACCTGTGATGGAATACCTGAAAGCTCTCGGACCTGAGGAAAGGAACACCATGGTCTTTGTGGGTTACCAGGCAGAAGGGACTCTGGGACGGCGCATCCAGAAGGGATGGAAAGAGATACCCATGCATTCATCCGGAGGGAAGACCGAGATGGTCAAGGTAAATATGCATATAGAGACGGTCGATGGTTTCTCGGGTCACTCTGACAGGTTGCAGCTCATGGAATTTGTCAGAAGATTAAGACCGCGGGCAGAGCATATCATAACCCAGCACGGTGATGAGAAGAACTGCATGGACCTGGCAAGCTCGATATACAGGAAATTCAAGGTTGAGACCCGCGCGCCGATGAACCTGGAGACGATAAGGCTGGCTTAATATCAATTTTTAGTTTGCGCTCTCCTTATATCATTAAAGAAGTTCATGAGCGAATACTTCACGCGCTCAGGCGCCACATCAACGATTTCGGTGCGCTCCTCATCAGGGAAGAAATTGAATACTGAATATTTTCCCATACGTTTAGCAGATGACTGTGTATAACGTCCGTCCAGAAGCACCCTGACGCCGTAGTCATTGGGCGAGCGCACCACCCTGCCAAGCGCCTGCCTTACCTTTCGTATCGTAGGTACCTCAACAGCGTAATCCCAGCCGTGCCCGAACTCTGCCTCGTACGCTGATTCAATCGCGCGCATCCTGTCGTTCAGGGCAGGGTAACCCACGCCAACGATGACAACCGTCCTTCCTCTTCCGTCCTTATAATCCACTCCTTCAGTGAGAGTTCCCCACATGTACGATATGAGCACCGCCTTCTTGCCATTTTCTCCCAGCCTGAAAAACTCATCCCTGATCCCCTGGGCGGATACACCTACTTCGTCAAGGAAAACCGGGACGCTGCATTTAAGCCTGTTCTTGTACTGGACAGCTTCATTGTAGCTCGGGAAAAAGATAAGCACGTTCCCGTCCGACTGCTCTATTATGTCGGTCAGTACCCTTGTAACGATCTCCTTGGTCTGGGGGTTGTCCCTGTCTTTTGCAAACAGGGGAGGAGCAGATACGGCGATAGTAAGACGTTTTTCTTTCGGGAACGAGAGACCGAAAGTTAATTCGCATGTTTCGCGTGCTATGCCGAGAGTTGTTTTGACAGTCTCAAAAGGAGAAAGCGTCGCCGACATGAGTACCCCGGCATGAATAGAATTAAATAACGGCGCAGTGACATTCTTCGGGATGCATGTGAACAGTTCAAGCCGCCCGTAGATATCACTGTTCAGGCGCCTGACGCTCAGGATAGGATAGTAGCCCCGGTCATTTGAGAATTTCATGTAATTTGACAGGAAGCTTGCCGCAGCCAGGCTGCTGGATATTTTTTTTACAGGGCTTTTTCCTTCATTGAACTGCTGCTCATAGAATTTATCAATGTTCAGCCCGACGCTCCTGATACGTTCTATGGTCTCATCCGGTTTTTTTATTCCCGCTCTTTCCAGTGCCATTAAAAGCTTGGCCCTGAACATATCGTTACGTTCCTCCGGGTCTGCTATCCGGATATCGCGCCAGTCGCCGCCCACTCTTTCCCGTTCACCGAATTTCTTATCGAGGATGTAATTGTATGTGGATTTCAGAGTGTTCTCCAGAACACCCAAAAACGTTACGGCGTCCCCTGAGGGCATTGTATCCTTATTTGCTTCGATCTCATCCAGTGCCCTGTTGATTGTTAGCTCCGTGAGGGTCATGGACGAGTGGGAGCGCGCGGCTGATTCAATATTATGTGCCTCATCGAATATCACAATTATGTCCTGCAGGCTTTTATCCATCCATCCAAGGACATTGGTACGTATATCCTCATTAAGGAAATGGTGATAATTGCATATCAGGAGGTCTGCTTCTTTCATGTACCTTTTTAGCAGTTCATATCCGCAGATATCGTTCGAGAATGCCCAGTCAGCCACTTCTTCAGGAGTGCGGACTCCGGAAAAGAGCCAGGAACGGAACTCATCGGTGTTGGTTCTGAGTATCTCAAGGAGCTTATCGCAGGAGTTCTTTTTGAGGTCATGGAGCTGCCTGTCATACTTATCTGATTCCCTGCTCAGTTCCCGCTGGAGTTCTATCAAGCCGGTATCTTTTATTCTTTTTTGTTTATCCTTGACCGATTTTATCTCGTTTTTTAACTCAGCAGAATCTTTTTCATGCTCAAGCAGCTTGTAGGTATTGTCCCGGAGCAGGCTGCATGTGTCGTAGTCCATATTTGGCTTCGGGCACATCAGCATCTTACCTTTCAATACAATGACTTTGATAGCATTCCGCTTCTGTATCTCCCTTGCTTCTTCAATGAACTGAGCCATCTGCTGGTGGACATTGGTGGCAATAACGACTGTTTTTTTCTCCTGCTTTGCTACATGGAGCGCAGGTACAAGGGCGCTCAGGGTTTTTCCTGTCCCGCAGGCACCCTCGAACAGGACGACCTGCTTTTTAACAAGAGCCTCATGGATAGCCTCCATCGCTTCAGGCTGGTTGGGATAGCAGGAGCTTTTCGGGAAATAGTGTAGATAGTCCTTTTTCATCGAAGGTTATAAGATGCTGGAATGATATAAACAGTGCGCTTGTTCTTAAAAGAGATTCAAAAACTCCGGTGTGAAGAAGGTAGCATAATGTTAGCACCACTGTATATATCGATGCTACTTACATTATAGAGATAGGAGAAAAATGAACTTACTTGAAAAACAGGGAGAAACCAACATAAATTGTTTGGCAGTGGTTAGGGCGGACGATATATCAAAGGTTAAGACGGCTTTATGTGACCTGGTAAGGTATGCCCGTCTGACTTTCGCAGATAATGCCAGAAGGCTTGAGCCTGCGTTTGCAGACAACATTCTTATCCACGTTATGAAAAGCCCGTTGAGGACCTGCTGTGAAGCGGCATCCATAGTCCCGCTGGCAGATGAGCCCAGCGCGGCGATCGGCAGGCTGCGAAAGATACATCCTCCGGCTCATGTAATAATCGTGAGTCCAAGACATGAAATATACCACGAACTTGTAAACTACGTGGATATATTACCTGAAATAGACCTGACGCTGGAACCGAAGGCATATTCCGAGCCTGTCCAGCAGGCAGAAGAAGCCGAAATTTGAAGCGTTGTAAATAACGGACTTATGCGAACCCGACGCGAGTTCTGCTTTTAATTTTTAGAATTGCTTTTTTCTAATTCCTGTTACAGGCTTTACAGATGAATCCTTGCTTTTGCCCCTCGTTTTGCCAAACAAAATCACATACTTTTTAAGCAAAGACGTAATTTAGTACCACATTAGTAAAAAGAGGTATCAGATGACATTAAAAGTAACACTGATCACAGGACGGACGATCAATCAGGGAGCAAATCTTGAGAACAAGACATCCTCTGATTATCTTGAGGCAACCGCTTACTGCGAATTGAACTCAAAGGATGCAGGGCTTTTAGGTAAACCCGGAAGCAACGTGAAAGTTAAAAGCAGGCACGGCGAAGTAGTAGTGAAGTTAAAAGAGAACAACGGCAATCCGGACGGTATCGCATTCCTCCCGATGGGTCCGTGGGCTAATGCCGTGATCGACCCTGATACCAGAGGCTGCGGTATGCCCGGGTTCAAGGGTGTTCCGGCAGAGGTAGAAGCTACCAATGACAAAGTATTATTAATGAAAGAACTGATAGCGAGGTATAAGTAATGGCAGTAATAACCGATGCCCTCTGCCCGTTCTGCGGCTGCACGTGCGATGATCTCACGATAGTAACGGAGGGCAATAAGATAATCGAAGCGAAGCATGCGTGCAAACTCGGCGCGGCAAAGATAATGGGGCACCACAGGATAAAAGCGCCAATGATGAGGACTGATAAGAACGGCAATTTTAAGGAAGTCTCGTACGAGGAAGCGATAAACGAAACAGCCAGGATCCTCGTGAACTCCAAGAGACCACTCCTTTACGGCTGGGCATCAGCGCTGTGCGAGGTACATAAGAAAGGCATCCTTCTTGCAGAGGAAGTGGGAGGGATCATAGATAATACCGCTTCGGTATGCCACGGTCCTTCCACGCTTGCGGTCCATGAGAAAGGCCTTCCGACCTCTACTCTCGGCCAGATAAAGAACCGGGCCGATGTTGTTGTATTCTGGGGGAGCAATCCCGTACAGGCGCATCCAAGGCACATGGGGCGCTATTCCGTATTTGCAAAGGGATTTTTCTCGGACAAAGGGAGAAGAGGACGAAAGATCATTGTCGCGGACGTTCGAAAGACAGAGACGGCAAATATAGCTGATGAATACATACAGGTGCAGCAGGGCAGCGATTACCTGGTTATCTCGGCATTGAGGGCGATACTCTCAGGACATGCCGACGTAGTCCCGGATGCCGTGGGCGGTGTCTCGAAGGAGCAGCTTGTAAAGCTTGTGGACATATTAAAGGCTGCGAAGTTCGGTGCTGTTTTCTTCGGCATGGGATTGACCCAGAGCCAGGGAAGGTATAAGAACATCGATAATGCCATCTCACTGATATTTGAATTGAACTCGTTCACAAAATACGTAATCATGCCCATGCGCGGGCACTATAACGTGACCGGCTTCGGTCAGGTCTGCTCCTGGGAAACGGGCTTCGCAAGTGCTGTGGATTTTTCACGGGGCATCCCTTACTATAATCCCGGCGAGACAGCAGCCAACGATCTGTTGCTCCGGAAGGAAGCAGATGCGGCGATGATCATAGCGGGTGATGCAGGCGCGCATTTCCCTGCAAATTCCGTGCGCCATCTTGCAAAAATACCGGTCGTCCAGATCGACCCTTACTGGAATCCCACGACCGAGGTCGCAAACGTGGTAATACCCACAGCCATCTGCGGTATCGAGGTCGAAGGCACGGCATACAGGATGGACGGCGTATCCCTGCGGTACAGGAAGATGATCGAACCCACGCATCCGACGGATATGGAAGTCCTGGAAAGAATAACAGAGCGTGTCAGAGAGATAAGGGGTGATTAATCATGGAGCTTCTAATAAAGAACGGCGCAGTATACGACCCGAAAAACGGGGTCAAAGGCGATAAAACTGATATTTCTATAAAAGACGGCAAAATAGTAGATAAGGTAAGCAGTAAAGCTTCCGTGATCGATGCCGGCGGAAGGCTCGTAATGCCAGGCGGCGTTGATGCGCATTCCCATATAGCAGGCGCGAAAGTGAATGTCGGGAGAATAATGCGTCCCGAGGATACAAGGGCTGGATTAAAGCCCAGGACAAAAATAACACGGCCGTACACAGGTTATACTGTCCCGAACGTCTATGCCATGGGATACCGCTATGCACAGATGGGCTACACTACGGTTTTTGAGGCTGCGCAGGCTATCATGAAAGCGCGCCACACGCATGAGGAACTGGAGGAAATACCCATTATTGACAAAGGCGCACTCACGCTTTTCGGAAGCAACTGGCCGACGATGGATTTCGTCCGCGAGAAGAACATGGACAAACTGGCGGCATATGTCGCATGGGGTCTGCTCGCTTCCCGCGGGTTCGGCATAAAGGTCGTGAACCCGGGCGGCGGCGAGATGTGGGGATTCGGCAAGAACGTAACAAGTCTGGACGATGTTGTCCCGAATTTTGAAGTTACACCAAGAGATATCATCGTCTCTCTGATGAAAGCCAACGAGATGCTGGGACTTCCCCATTCGGTTCACCTTCACTGCAACAACCTTGGAAAACCCGGCAACTACAAGACCACGCTTGCGAGCATGGAGCTGGCGAATCAGGTCAAGCCCAGCAAGGACAGGCAGGTGTTGCATGTTACTCACCTCACGTTCAATGCCTGGGGCGGGACGAACTGGGGTGATTTCGAATCAAAAGCCGATGAAATAGCCAATTTCCTGAACAACAGCGAGAATGTAACGACCGACATGGGCCAGCTAATCTTCGGCAGCGCAACGACAATGACCGCAGACGGGCCTGTCCAGTATGCCAACGCGAAATTGCTGCATGCAAAATGGGGCAACGGTGATGTTGAGCTTGAGGATGCTTCAGGTGTAGTGCCAATATTTTATGTCAAGCAGGTATCGATCCATGCCATTATGTGGGCAATGGGGCTTGAGCTTGCACTGCTCACAAAAGACCCGTATAAGGTTTTACTCACAACAGACCACCCGAACGGCGGACCGTTCGTGAATTATCCTGAGGTCATAGCTCTTCTTATGAGCAACAAAAAGCGCCAGGAAGAGATAAAGACGCTCCATGAGGCGGTCCATAAGAGGACAAAGATCCCGGGGATCGAGCGAGAACTTGACTTTAACGACATAGCGATAATGACAAGAGCCGGCTCTGCAAAGGTGCTGGGACTCCTTGATACTAAAGGGCACCTGGGAGCCGGCGCTGATGCAGATATCGCCATATACGACATCAAGCCTGACCAGATAGACCCGTCAGTGGAGCATGCAAAGGTAAAGAGCGCTTTCGCATCGGCAGCCTACACGATCAAGGGCGGCGAAATAGTGGTGAAAGACGGGCAGATCGTGGCAACACCTATGGGAAGGACATTCTGGGTAGATGCTTCTGTGCCCGACCAGCATACGGACATAATGATGAAAGACATACGCCTGAAATTCAAAAATTATTACTCCATCAATCTTGCGAACTACATGGTACAGGACGCTTATGTTACCCATCCGAACGTGGTCAAAGCCGGCGTCATCCCTGTGGAGGTGAGCTAAGATGCAGACAGTTACGATAAAACCCAAAAAAGAGATAAAGATTTCAGTAGAAGCAGAGAACATCTCGCCTGATAAGTTCGCCGGGAAAACTGAGAAGGATATCCAGTCCATTGAGATATGGATGGGGAATGAGAAGACAACTATCGGAGAGCTTTTCTCGGTTAAAGTCGAAGGTTCTGCTCCAGCGGCTGATACGAAGCTCGTTCTTGAAGGGGATTTCTCGCGTATAAAGAGGATCGGAGAGGGGATGACCAGCGGCCTGATGATTATCAAGGGTAATGTCGATATGCATGTCGGGGCAAAGATGAGCGGCGGCAAGATCACAGTAACGGGGAACGCCGACTCCTGGGCAGGCAGGGAGATGAAAGGCGGCGAGCTCATCATTGAAGGCAATGCGGGTTATTACCTCGGCGCAGGATACCGTGGAGAAACGTGCGGTATGCGCGGCGGGAAGATCATGGTCATGGGCAGCGCACTTGACTTTGTAGGAGAGCATATGTGCGGCGGCGAGATAATAGTGAAAGGCAATGCCGGGATACTTGCGGGCCTGAGCAACAACGGAGGCAAGATCGTGATCGAAGGCAATACCAGCAGACCTGGAAGCGAGATGGCAAAAGGCACAATAATCGTGAACGGGACTGTAGATGAAATGATGCCGGTCTTCAAGCTTGAAGGTACGGAAGCGGTAGAAGGGGTTGCATACAGGAAATATACAGGAGATGTTATAGTTGGTGGTAAGGGCGTGCTGTACGTGAAGTGATAACTACAGTCAGACCTGCAATTCCGGTACTAAAATAAAAAGCAGAAAACTATTTTTAGTATCGGATATGATTATAAAATTAATATGATAATGTTAACTGCAGTCGTAACAATAATGGTTACTGCCATTAATTACACAGTACGGTATGTTACGTGGCAGTTCTCCACGTTAGGCAATCCACTCTATAAATTCATAACATTTCATATAATATTATTTGCTCTCGTGCTGGCTTTTTTCTATGACCGCAGGCAGGGATACAGAATATCAATTGGAATCCTGGGCTCTTTAGCGCAACAATTCCAGAGAAGGAGTCATGAAGGCAAAGTGAATGCAACCATGATTATGTATCGTGAGCATGCCAGGAAAGTCCGGTTAAGGTCATTGCTGCTGCCGATCGCACTGGTAATTTTCTTTGTGTATATCCTCTCTGCTCATCTTCTATATTTTGCAATAATCACATCTGGCTCAATGGAACCGACATTCAAAAAAGGAGACCTTGTCCTTATGCAGGACATTTTAATACAACCCAAACCCGGAGATATAATAATTTTTCCGGACCCTGAGGATTCCAGGATCGCAAGCCAGCCTCTTACTATTACCCACAGGATTGAGAGTATATCAACAGACGGGATCAAAACAAAAGGTGATAATAACCCGTATGTTGATTCATGGAGCGTCAGCAGGGAGATGATACTCGGCAAGGCTATTGTTTTATACAAGCAACCTCTTGTCCTGAAGGGCTTTGGACAATATTTCTTACAGGATTTCTCAGGACAACCATATAACCAGGAATTCCTTGCAATCTCAAAGACGATCCAGAATGTGAGATCACTGGGTATTATGATATTCTTTATCTGCCTTGCGCTGTATTTGATACTGTCTGTAAGGGATGCCCGAACCTGGCATTTTAAAAACAGATAAATATATGGATAGATTTGTACAGTAGTTAACAGAAGATATTCAATATAACGTGAGGGATAGGATCTGGCAGATTTAGAAAAAATAATAAATGAATTAATCAGTAAGCCTGAGTCATATACCCTTCAGGGTGACCCGTTAGATGCATATATCCAGGCTCATAAAATGTATGCCAATCCTTTTGCAGATAAGATTATCGATAACAGGATGTTCGTAAACAAGGATGAGAGAGCCTGCCGCAGGATAGTACGTGCTGCCAGGCATAACCAGTCAAGCCTGATAATACTGACAGGCCCCACAGGTTCGGGGAAGAGTGAAAATGCGGATTTCATTGTAAGGAATCTACCTTCTGACTTTATTTTCTGGTATAACCAGGTGTATGGACAGAGCGCGCCGCAGCTTGCAACATCTATCATCAGTGACCTTGACCCGGACTTCACAGCAAAACTGAGCACTGCGGACAGGGGGATGATCCTTGATATCTACGGCAACTTGCTGAAAGCCCTGGTCAGGCAGAACAGAAAATTATTCTGTATTTTTGACCAGGGCGAGCATTTCTCTAAAGATGGCTTCGAACTGGTCATTAATTCGACCAATCCGTATTCTGCAGCAAACAGGGCGTTCACGGGTTTGATACTTGCAGTCCCGCGTTTTGAGAAAAGCCTTGAGGAATGGACCGGGAACTTTGATACCACGCTGAGAAGAGCTTTGGTACGGGAGTATACAAGACCCTTTACGGTTCCCCAGCGCTTTGAATATGTCATGAGGGCAGTTGCCGCGGTCAAGAAGATAAGCTATCTGGAAGCGATGAAAAAACACGATTTTGACCCGTTCGATGAAGAAGCGATCTTATATTTAATAGAAATGAGCGAAGGTCATCCGAGCACCCTTAATAGTTTATGCTACATTTCGTTGGAACTGGCATCTGCGGTTTCATCGGATACTACTATAACAGAATCCCTGGCTAAAGAAGCATGGGAGAAGTTCCCGAATAAAAAAATACTTCAAGAAGCAGTTAAATGGTATATAGAAAAAGGTCTATACGAAAAGCAGGAATAACGGTTGATCCCAATGGAAAAAGATACTGCACGGTACACGAGCACCAGGATTGATATCGGTTCATTATTAAATAAAGAAAATAAAAAACTGGACCTGGATCACCTTCTTGAGCCGCCGACCTCTCCTTCCAGGGAAACCATCCGCCAGCGGAAGAAGGAAGTCAGGCACATCTCGCCAGGGGAACATATCGTAATAATCAGTATGGTCATAACCTCTTTATACCTGCTGGTCACGTCATTTTTCCCGCTTGTGTATAATATTGCAACATCATTTGAACCTATTAATTTCCTGATGAACTTATTTTATTTTATACTTGGTATAGGGGTACTGGCAGGCGCTTTTCTTGTGTTTAAAAAAGAGACCCATCTTGAGCATATAGCAGATGATACGTTCGATGAAGTTATCTACAAGCGTCTTGAGCCTGTCCTGCATGATGTTGCAGTTGTGCAGGTAGGGCTGACAGATATTGATAATAAACTTGAAATGATGAACCTGAACATAGAAAAGATGGGTAAAGTCACGGAGCCTGTGAACCCCGTAACTGCGGCTTGTGCCTCATATGAAGGGGCTGCACCATCTATCCAGGCATCCGCATATATCAAGTATGTCCTGTTGATCAATATAACGCTTGCTGCTTTCTTATTTATGCTGCAGTATCCGTTAGAGTACATCCCCTACGCAGTTACTATTGTTTACATAATCTGGTGGGCGGTCATAACCGCAGAATTTAAACTCTGGAATGTAGAGTCAATATGGATGTGGGTATTTGTTCCGATCCTGATACTCCCTGTTTACACAATTATAATGAGCGCCTATCTGCTTGATTACCAGATGTTCGGCTCCCTGTTTTTGGGACTCTGTATTTATGTGATCGTGTATTATTCCCGGTGTTCCAGTACAGTAAGGGGCGTGCTGCCTCTTGACCTTCACATCGCACTGCAGCAGTTCAAAGAAACGTTAAGTGAAAAAACCCGGACGGATGAGTTAAAGTCCAGAAAAATCCCCGGTATTAACTTAAAAAACTCCTTTAAACTGGACTTAAGCCGGTTAACAACTCCGCTTTTGATAGGGTCGATTGCATTATTTGCAACAGCATGGTTCGGTTATTCTATCCAGCATGGTCTGATACCCAATGTCACCTGGGGAGCCCTGGGGGCAGGCCAGTTCTCATGGGAACCACTATATTCCTTTATTTTTACAGTGGTAGGGATGCTTCTCCTGGCACTGGGGCTGGGTATTATCTTCAAACTCCGGAGGAAACACGATTGAAATATTCAGTTATCCTGTTTGCAGTTCTCCCCGTACTTATTTTTTTACCTGCCGTCTCATCAGCTGAAAAAATAAACGGTTTTGATGTCGAATGGAAAGATGCATCTACATACACGCTGAGCTGGACCAGCCCTTCTGTCAGCGTAGAAGATTATTCTATAAAGGTAGTTGACTTTGACTGGGAGGGCCGGGTAGCTGTTTCAGTTACCCGTAATGGAGAGACACAGAACGGGATAGTATCGCAGGGAGAAGACAGGATTTTCGATTTCACCCATAACAGCAGTACTTTTCAGGGAATAAAAATCGATCCTGATGAGATTTCCGGTTATAACTGGCTTGAAAACCCCCCTGTCAATATAGGTACCTATCCGTGCTGCCCGCAGGCGGAATTAAGCGTCTCGGTAGCGGAAGAAGCATCTCCTGCGCTGGAGATGGTAACTTCGCTTAACTGGGATGGCAGGTTAGGTTATGAATCCACTATGGATATCCAGATAAAGAATACAGGAGAGGCAGCATTCTCAGGAGGCAATCTTACGATTGATACAGGCGGTTTGATACCAGATGAAAAGAAGTTGTCTGATTACGGATTTTCGTACAACCCTTCAAAACACATAATAAGCCGCGTATGGTATACTCCTCTTTTAGCAAATAATTCCTATAATACCAGCGTCTCCCTGAAACCTGTTCAGATGAATACATCTGCATTTATAATTAAAGTTAACTCGAATTTCCGGGGTTTAAACGGCAAAACCTATACATCTACTGCGACATCGACTGTTTCGCTCAATAATACTATAAACATCGAGAAAACAATAACAAGCGCGACAGTTATTGGAGAACAGTATGCCGATGAAGAAGACAGGGGTCTTGTAGGTCTGGGAAAAATAACTGTTGTAAATTTATATGTAACGAACCTGCAGGGTTATCGCGTAACAGCACTGAATCTTACAGATAGTATAATAGATGGTTTTGATCTGGTGAACAACAACACGAAATTACAATGGATCTTTGATATTAACGGAAGCGAAAGAAAAGAGTTCAGGTACGAGATGAGGGCTAGAGGGGCAGGTAGTTTTGAAGCGCCGGCAGCCACGGCAAAATGGACAGAATGGGGAACAACAAAGCTGGTCTCATCTAACAAGCCGTCGACCAGGGTATATGGAGCTTATGTGCTGATAACAAAAAGTACAAGAAAAACCACTTTTGACCTGAACGAGAGCATTAATGTGTCCGTACGCCTTGAGAACACAGGCGACCTGTCTGCAGGAATAAACGTCACGGATATTATTCCAAAAAACACTACGCTTACTTCCGGTTCTACGGAATTTAGAGGATATATACGTCCCGGGGAAGCTATTTATATAACATACGAGCTATCTGCAGACCGAACAGGGGAACTGGAATTCCCATCGCCGCAGGTAAGTTTCTGGAAAAAAGATTATCAACTCTCATATAAATTCAAAACAGCCCCGAATATTACAGTTATTAATTCCTCGACCGCTATGCAGGATAATGCCGCAAGTATCAACCAGAGCGCCACTTTAGAACCTGCAATTCCCGTACAGACAGAGACGCCCATCCCAACAGAAATACCCGTACTTGCACAGACGCCTGTCCCGAAAGGCCTGGTCGATATTATAAATGAGAAAGCACCGTGGCTTGAGGGTGTTATTCCCATGGTAATGTTGTTAGTAACGATTGGTTTAATGCTGATGCTGCATGTTCTTAACAGGTAGTTATGAAAATTAAAGCGGAGATCTTTGTCAGTTTGATTGTCTTGGTAGTGATCGGATTTGTAATCGGCATATTTTTATCTGTTTACTCACCCGGCACATCTTCGCCTATTGCTGAAGAGTCACCATCAACTGGAAAAGATATGCAAGCAGGAGCTACGCAGACACCTGATTTCACCATAACAATCCCCTCAGGACAAAACATATGTGAGGGCTGCCATCTTTCCGGGAAGAAATTCATCCCCCAGGCATACAATGTGAAACAGCACGCCGAAGGGGGCGCTTACTGCCTGGACTGCCACAAGATCGACCACGACGTCCATCCGATAAACAATAATGTGACATGCGAGCGGTGCCATGGGACCAAAGCCCCGCAGGTCCCGGTATTCCGCAATGGTACTATAGTATGCGCGGAATGCCATAATTATCCTGATCCGATGAGACAGAGCAATGGTAATCTTATTGTTATACATCGCCCCAGGGACGTGGATTGTACAGGGTGCCATACAGATTCATGTTCAAAGTGCCATAACGAGGTCAAGAACGATGCGAAATGGGAAAAAAGGCTTGGTCACTTCAGAGCTCTTTTAAAGACCGTCCAGTAAGGTTCACGCTTAGACTTATGATGCAAGAAACAGAGTAAGCTTAAAAATGGTATTACTTGAACTATTCGTATCATATGGCTTGGTAGGTCTTTTCGCTATCGGTATTATCTCATCCATTATCCCCATTCCGACAGAGTGGGTAGTTTTGGGACTGATTGATATAGGGAAAAAACCTGAAATAATACTAATAACGCTAATAATCAGCTCAATAATTGGGGCATCTCTTGGCTATCTTATAGGAAAGTACGAACTTCGGAAAGTAATCCCGTTCCACGATAAAGAAAAGGAAAAACAGATGCAAATGCACTTCCGTAAATACGGTGCAGCGCTTCTGCTGGTTTCTCCGTGGATTCCTATTGTGGGAGATCTTGCCCCGATAGTTGCCGGATTAGAGAATTATGAGACTAAAAGGTTCTTAACCGTGATTTCGATAGCAAAGATTATTAAGAGCTTTGGAATTGTTTACTTCTCTATTCATATAATGGACTTGTGGGAATTGTTTATAAAATAGGTGCGAATGTTATTTATATAAACATGAAGATAAGTGGAAGCAATGAGGATACTGATCATATGCATAGACAGGGATAACGACCTCGGGGAAAAGGCAGGAGTTGTAAGCCCGGTAATAGGCAGGGCTGCGAATCTTGATGCTGCCATAAAGCTTGCATGCGCCGACCCTGAAGATTCTGATATCAACACCATTTTTGGCGGGATAAATGTATATGATAAGCTGACTGCGGAAAAAAACGATGTGGAAATAGTTTCGATCGCAGGAGATAAAAAAGTCGGGATGCCGGCAGATAAGAGAATTACGGAACAGTTTGACAGGATACTGGAACAGTTAAAGCCGGACAGGGCGATACTTGTATCGGATGGTGCGGAAGACGAATCGGTCATGCCGATAATCCAGTCGAGGATAAAAGTGGACTCCGTAAGAAGGATTATCGTCAAACAGCATGAGAACCTGGAAAGCACATATTATATAATCAAAGAGGCTTTTAACGACCCGAAGATCTCGCGTACTTTTTTTATGCCCATAGGTCTTGCCTCCGTTATTTATGCCATTTCATTATATTTTAACCGCCCGGAGGTCGCGATCATGTCGATCCTGGGGGCAATAGGTGTTTACATGCTCTTTCGCGCTACCGGTCTTGAGGACTCTTTCACCGACTTCAAGACTTCAATGATGAGTTCGCTCCAGACCGGGAAGATAACGTTCGTCATGTACCTTGCAGCCATAATACTGTCCCTGATAGGGACCGTGCAGGGGGGAGTCGAACTCTGGAATTACTATAACCAGGAGATAATGGCAGGTTACCTGATATTGCTGATGGCGTATATCAATACATCCATATGGTGGTATGTCCTTTCAGGTATGTTGATAAGCTCCGGAAAAATTATGGATATGCGTCTGGCAAATGAGAACATCGGCAAGCAGTGGGCACATCCCTTCTTTATACTGGCTGGTGGTATCCTGTTCTGGAGCGGAAGCACCTATATTCTTGTCATAAGTGAAGCCATGAACCGTTATCCCTTGATCGGGAACGGCTACCAGTTCATAGTTTCAACCGTGGCTGTGGCAGTTATTATCGGAACTGTCGGGGCGTGGCTCTCTATAAGAACGCCCGGTGGCAGTATTTTAAAGAACTAATAGCCGTTGTGCTTTTCTACAGCTTCGCTAAGGGTCAGTTCCCCTTTCGCTACCGCCCTGGCAAGCAGCCGCGGGATTGTTGAGCGCCCGTTAGAATATTCCCTGCTGTGCTCCTGTATCACCCTCACCTCACCCTGTGAAGGCTCAATGAACTGTTTTCCCATGCGTTTGCCCGGGATCTTTGCAATGTTGATAGCTGCGATTATATCGGATACCACTTGGCCGTGCACACCTTTTCCGAGGCGGGGCGTTGTGCCGGTCTCATCGACCATTTCCACCCGCAGCCCCATATCAAGGATATCGTTAATAAGCCTGGAACGGATAAGTCTGGCTCCGTGCCCGATCCTTACAAGGATATCATTATCCTTATACTCCCGCATGATCTGCTTTATCAGGGGACAGACCTCGCCAACAGATACGTGATGGACCGAAAGTGCCTTGTTTCCCCCCAGCACAGCCATACCCGGATATTTCCCGGGGTCAATCCCTATTATGATCCTGTCAAAACTCCCTTTACGGAGCAAAGAGCAGGCTTTATCGATCGTCGATTGAGGTTTATCCACGATTATTACCTTCTCGCGATTGAAATTAATGTTTGTGGATTCATATTCAGTGGTAATGACCACACCCACATTGGCAGGCACTGACTGGGAGGGGGTAAGGACCAGTAAATTCAACTTGCGGGAACGGGCTTCTTCGATAATGGAATGATATACCGGGAAGTCATCCGTAACCAGAGCTATCTGTTTGTTCCTTTAAAGCCCTCCATTATAACGTGTATGGGTTGCAATAATTATTATATTACTATTCAGGGTATATTAACTCTTCTTTAATCTTCGTCGCTCTCAGTAATTAATCCCTTTCCCGGAATAAATCTTCCCCTGCCTCGTTTTGCAACGATTTCACCATCTTCAAAGACCACATCCCCTCTTGAGATCGTTATTTTCGGGAATATGCCTTCCATTCCGTTATATGGAGTCCATCCTGCTTTGCTGTGCATCTTTTCCTTGCGGATTTCCTGCGCATCGCCCGCGATTATCACGTCAGCATCATATCCCGGTGCAAGCACTCCTTTCCTCAGGTCGAATCTCCTCGCAGGGCTCGTGGCTGTGACCTCGATCAACCGCTTTAAGGTGATAAGGTTCCTCTTAACAGCCATGAGCATAAGGGGCATTAATGTCTCAACGCCAGGAACTCCTGCAGGCGCACTCCATATGTCGGTCTCTTTCTCAGGCTCAAGGTGCGGCGCGTGGTCTGAGGCTATGATATCAATCGTCCCGTCGCCCAATCCCGCCCACAAGCTCTGCTGCGACTGGTAATTGCGCAGCGGCGGGTTCATCTTCCCGAGCGTCCCCAGGCGCTTCCAGTCTTTTGTGAAAAGGAAGAGATGATGCGGCGCTACCTCGCATGTTACGTTCCTGTTCTTCGTTTTTGTCTTTCTTATGATCTCAAGGCTCTCACCTGCGCTGATATGGCAAAAATGGAGTTTTGTGTTCCCGCCAAGCTTTATTGCTTTTTCCACTGCAATCCTTTCTGATAAGGCAGGGCGCGCCTTTGAATAGTTTTCCGGCTCAGGTTTTCCTTTTAATACCCGAACCGACTGCTTTATGGTTTCCTCATCCTCTGCATGTATGCATGCAGCCGCGCCAAGATCTCCTATTACTGCAAGCGCCTCGCCAAGCGTCCTGTCATTAATGTTCAGGGAGCCGGTTGATTCTGCCATGAAAATTTCCCCGAACGCAGTGGCGCCGAGTTCCCAGAGGTTTTTCAGGAATTTCAGGTTCTGCGTTACTCCGGCATTGATGCCGTAATCGATTATTGCTTTTTTTGCCTCTTTTTTCTTTCTCCTGAAAGAGTCGGCGTCTATCGTCGGTGGGATAGTGTTTGGGTGGTCGATGACCGTTGTCACGCCGCCAGCCGCTGCGGCGCAGGAGCCGGTGTACCAGTCCTCTTTCCTTGTCATGCCGGGATCGCGGAAGTGTACATGCACATCGATCGCCCCGGGAAGGACGAGCGCGCCTTTTGCATCGATTACCCGGTTGAACTCTTCCGTTCCAATTATTTTCCCGATTTTTGAGATTATCCCGTTATCCACGGCGATTTCAGCCGGCTGGAGCGCGCCGCCGATAAAGATCCTGGCATTCTTGATTACGAGGTCTGGCATGGTCTATACTCAGTATGTGCATACATAACTGTTAACATTCAATATAAAACATCGGAGAGTCATGTCTAATACACGGCACTATCCCATAATCCAGTTATGAAT
>NZ_FZMP01000204.1 GCF_900196725.1 Candidatus Methanoperedens nitratireducens
GTCAAGCGCCAGGGTCCCGTAAATGCCGGCACAGGGGCATCATGGGGATTCCAGATACAGATGCAGCCGGGAACGCATAACGTGTGCGCAGAGGCTGTATAATGGCATGTACATCAGCAACAGCAGGCGGCTCTGGAGGCGGTGGAGGAAATATGGTCTCAGGCAGTTTGGTAATAACAGAAGAATCAGAATCATTCAAGATAAAAGTCTGTGCAAATAACGGGACCTTGCGGGCGCTTGTACGCGAGGCATACGGGAAATACAGGGATTTCTACAGTGGCTGGGTGACAAACACCTGTACGACATTTGCAACATATAAAAAAGATATTCCGGCGGGCACATATCTTGTTTATCTTATTGATGAATCCGGGAACGTGGTTAAGTTACCTGATGGCACACAATACACCAAATTTATATATGCCGGAGATAGCGGGAGTGGGAAATGTGTGGCAACGTCAGGGCAAAATAAAATAACCGTATCATCAGATGCGGCAGGCGTTAAATTCGTATCGTGTTCCGATTCTTGCGGCGCGTACATGTATGTACTCACCCCAAAAGGTGCGGAATTTGGTAAAGTAGATGTACCAAAAGGGGGATGCAGGACGGACGTAATCGAATGGAAATACTTTACGGAATCCGGGGAATACACGGCGATTCTTGCATCGTATGACTTTGAGACGCACCTTTTTGAAACCACTTTTAAGGTAACATTACCGGGTACGGGCAAAGTAAAAAAAGAGCTTGTAACCAACCTTACTGACAATGAAGCGTTAATCATTGCGGCGGTATGGGCTACAAGTAACCCTTCGAGCAGACCAACGTTTTTCAAGAAATATCAGGAAGGGAGTAACTGGGTATTCCAGTTTGAATTTACTAAAACTCCTGATTATGCAGAATTTGGCGCGGGCGCGGGATTACTCAGATTCATTGAGGCAAACTGGAAAAGCATCTCCTACCTGCTCGCGATCCTCGGTATAGGAGCAATAGTATGGCTCTGGCGGGAACCTCAAACCAAAGCCGAAGAAGTGAGAGGGAAAATAAGCGATAATACGCAGTCAGAAATAGATACTATCCTTTCCAACCAATCACTAACACCCGCGCAAAAACAGGCGCTAATCGAGGCAATACTGCGTAATGTACCCGGCGAGAAAAAAGAAACGGACTGGGGTGGCATTGTTCTCCCTGTAGCGGGATTGATAGCAGCTGCGTACGTTATAGGCGAATTCGCCAAGAAGAGGTAACATGGCTGCTGTAATCCACTCTGTTAGATACGACGAGAAGTTAAGCCTGCTTAAAAACGATGGAAGCCTCCAGAATATTTTCGGAAGCAATGCACTCAACCCTTCATCTTCTGCTTATATAGCAATGCAGAAACTCATGAAATCCCTGGGTTACGGATGTTTGGGTTTATACGAAGACATTGTACAGCCATACGCTCGTAAAGGCACTATTTGTCCAGCCTCGGATCAACCGCAGGTAGCTGCAGTTGCAGCCAATCCGTCAGATGTTCCCGGATATCCTGCCTCGGAAGGGTGGGTACGGGTATCTGTGCGGCTGCTGAACGGAGGTAGTTTCAGGATCCTTGTCGATGGGGCAGAGGTCAAAAGGGATGGGCCCTTCAACGGTGATTACACTCTTGATTATAACATCAAGATGTCGCCAGGAACGCATAACGTGTGCGCGGAAGTGATCTGATGCAGGATTCAACAGCTATTAAAATAGTTGCAATTGCAGCCATTGCAGTCCTGGAAGCAATAGCGCTGCTGGTCCTGCACGTAAACGGGGTACTCCTGAGCACTGTGATCGCAGTGATAGCGGGTATAGCCGGGTACGAGCTCAAAAGCCTGGCACTGAGAAAAGCAACGGAGGTAAAGGATGAAGCTTGACAGGCAAATAGCCGAGCAGCTCTACGATCCCAGGAGGATGTCTGTAAAATCGCAGATATCATTCATTTCAAAGCAGTTGATCAAGAAGGGAATTGACCCTGATACTGTTGATTTGCACGCATTGATTGACCCTGAATTAAGCTACCGTGAAAATTACAAAAATATAATGGCATCCCTTGCAGGCAGCGGGAAGGTAGGAGCTGCAGAGCAGGAGATAATAAAAAACCCTGCATGTGAAAAGGCAAAAGAACTCAAGCAGGAGATATCGGAGCATCAGAAATCTGATCAGAAGCTGCAGAACCTCAAGGCAGAGTTGAAAGATGCCAAGACGCAATGCGATTGCAACTCATGTGCCCAGATGGGACTTTATGATCCACCTGCAGAGTTCACGGTATATGATTCGGATATCCAAAATAATCCGATCATCCAAAAAGCCATGAATCAGCTTTTGGATATGGTTAAGAATGGACGGTTCGATGTTGTAGCCAGGGCAGTATTCAAGCCACCTGCAGGATCGAGACAAAAGCCGAGCGATTCCTGGTCCTTCTCTAATCGCTTAATAATGCTATTTAATGGTACTGAGGATGCCAGGGGATACAACCAATGGCAGGAAGTGGGCAGATACGTTAAGGCAGGCTCTAAAGCCTTCTATATCTTAGCTCCATTGACCCGGAAGGCATGGGGGCAAAGGATCGAGATCGAGCATGATCCTATAACCGGCCAGGATAAAGAGGTCCTTAAAAAATATCAATACGATTTCATTTATGGCTTTAGAGGTATTCCTGTTTTCAGGTTCGAGGATACCGAAGGGCAGCCGGTAGTAATTGAGCAGATCGATTATCAAGTGCCTGCAGATTTCCAGCCTATTATTAGGGAGCTGGGTTTAACTGTTAATGCCAGGGTGTTCAGTGGGGACGCATATGGATATTACAGCCAGTTCAGAAGGGAAATAGCCGTCATGACACCTGAGATAAAAACCCTACTGCATGAAATTAGCCATGCCGTTGATGATAAATTACATGGTCTTAGGGGCGGGCAACATGCAGATCAAGAGGTTATCGCTGAATTTTCAGCCGGTACATTAGGACGGCTTTTAGGTTATGATCTACCTGTGGGTAATATCCAGCGATACATCAAATCGTATGATCCTTCTTTGGTGCAGCTCTTAAGCAACCTTAACCGAGTTGAAAAAGTCGTGAATTGGATCATTGAGAGGACCACGGCAAAGGTTGTTCTGCAGGAGCGGGTATTGTATGATCCAGCTCTAAGGCGCCGGAGAGGTCAGAGGACATTATCAGGTCCTCGACAGAGAACCTTAGCAGAAAGGCAGGGAAGGTCACAACAGGGACGTCCTCCAAAGAACTGGTTCTATGCCATGGTTGAAGGCATCAGGAAGCGCTCAGACGTGAGGAACCCTGCTGCCATAGTAGCAAGTATCTGGCGGCGATTATCGCCAGGTAAAAGGCTTGAGATTAAGCGCAAGGAAGAAAAAGGGGCATCGTTCAGATATGATCTTCCCCTCCCGGAGGACCACGCAACCAGGGGAACCGGGACGGTCCGTGTAGTGAAGCCATTTAACCTGGCAGAAGTCCAGGTGAACGTTCCCAGGGCAGCATATGATCAGATCCGGAGATCCAGGCTATTTCAGAGTATGAAGAGGCAGGACGGCAACGTTGCTCTTGTGAAGCGCTGTAAATCTCCCCAGGGAAATGTGAATGTATTCATAGACAGAGGCTGAAAAAATATGACGCAAAATCCAGATGCTCTATGCGGATTAATAGCGCGGGCGGCACGTCTCACGGTAACAGAATCAATGAGATATTCCGGCGACCTTTATAATACTAATATCCAAGTGAAAAGCGGACAAGCAATAACACCCGGCGCGATTGTGGGAATTGACCCCGGATATTCTAACGTATTCACATGGACACCGGGCGAGAATGAAACCATAAACATGTATGCACAGATTCAGGGGCATGTGATAACTTTTGTAATAACAAGCGATGGACTCTCCCGCGTTCTTACATTCAATACGGGTTTTAAGAGTACAGGAACGCTAAACACTGGCGCAGTAGCCGGGAAAGTGTTTACTATTACTTTCATAAGTGATGGCACGAACTACAATGAAGTAGCAAGAACCGGGGCGATGTAAAATGAAACCCAATCTTGATATTCCACCTTTTACGAAATATGAGCCATGCCCCACATGCGGGGGCAGGGGATGGAAAAGGGAGCGCGGCGGCTATAGCCTTATACCATGCCCTACCTGCTTTACTGCAAGAAAATTACCAATTCTTGAGCCTGACGGCAGGTTCCTAAAAAGAGGGCAGGAAATAGAAATTACGGAGGCATAAAAATGGCATGTCATGAATCTTTAAATTTACTTGAAAAAATACTCAATGCCCTGCAAATTCTGACAGGTGAAAAAGAAAGCGTGGAAAGGCAGCAGATATATAATTTCGGGGTATGGACAGCCAAAAGAAAGGGCAAAAACGTATCCTATGAGTATAGCGCGGCGTACGCAGGCACAACCACAGATTTAATTATCGACTTCCCTAAGACCTCACAGATAAACAGAATCGAGCAGATGTGGAACGATGCAACGGCAAAGGACTTTGATTTAAGGACATACAGGGAAGGCAACAGCGCGTATTACACTTCACTTAACACAAAGGCGGCAAATGTCGATACTTCGATTATTAACCAGCTGGGAGCAGAGTACAAATACCCGGCAGGCGC
>NZ_FZMP01000192.1 GCF_900196725.1 Candidatus Methanoperedens nitratireducens
ACAACATTACTTATATGACTATGCTTAAATTTCCTTGCAACCAAGGATGATTCTTGGAGGATTGCTAAATATGTTATTTCAAAATGTACCTTGCCTAGTCATAAAGAGTGTAGTGTTCAGATTTATGCAAGTGAATGGCTATTGATGTTGAAGAAAATTCAATGGGTGCCAATTGACGGCGGCGTTTTTGCTACGCCCAGTGGCGATAACCTTGAACCGATTGTTGCGAAAATATCCGATACTTTCAGTTCTGAATTGGCAAGGGAGTTACTTATTAAGTTAGGATGTGATGAACTAAATATATCTGTTCTTTATTTAGGTGGCTCAGATGGATCGTTGCGTCCAACAATAAGAAGTAAACTCGCAAAAATTGCATCGTTTGCAAAGAGCGTAGATGATCTTTCCAAAATAGAAGAACGTGTAAGAGGGTACTTTGAAACTTGTAAGATAGTGAAAAGGAATCAGTTCTTGGGAGAAATGGCACAGAGAATAGTGGCACAGGCTTTCAGAAATCAAGGACTTATGGTTAAGGATGATGAAATTAGAAACTTGAAAGGTCATGATTTTGAGGTAGAAACTGGAAGAGAACCCGATGAAGAAGATATACTATTACTTGTTCGAAATGTATGGGTTGAAGTTAAAGAAACCAATCAGAATGAAGTACGTATGACCAAACCTCAAGTAGATGCCGCAGTAGATAGAAAGGATGGATATGCATTGTGTGTTTTGGACCTCCGCGATGAAGAAGAGCTAAGAAAGTCGATTATAGAAGCTGCAGAATCAATAGACCTTGAGACCGATATAGGTGAGTCTGCCTTCGGCAAATTTGCAGAGGAAATGGTTTCTAAGATAATACCTCTCATTAGGATTTCGCAAATTGGTAATAATATAGAACCAAAATTAAAAGCTTACGAAACAGCAACTTTAGATGAAGGTTCCGGGGTGAGAATTGAATATGGTCAGCAGCTTCATTTCGTAATTTCTTGCTCCATATGGAATGATGAAGCAAAGACTTTGCCTGAATGGATACAGGGTATAAATACAATTTAAAGCCCATCTTTTTAGTTTTAACCGTGCCCGTATTCAGTTTCATGATTGTTATCTTGGTTAAAGGTGCGCCGGAGCAGCAGAGCAAAACCGGATGATTAGGTTCAAAATTCGTCTTGTGGATGGGATCATGGCTGGGGGTATATATGAAATGCCGACAAATGACGCCCCGCTGATT
>NZ_FZMP01000137.1 GCF_900196725.1 Candidatus Methanoperedens nitratireducens
GTTGTCATAACCAAGGGTAAAACTTGGGTGATTTAATGGGGCTGGCAGTAGTAGTCCTGTTAGTACTGCTGGCATATCACTGGTATAGGCTTGTATATTCTGCAATAGGTTCTCCGCGCAAAGAAAATATCAGGCTGATAGATACGAATCCTTAACAGGATTCACCGCATAATTACAATCACTGCGCTTCCGACTTCAAGGACGTCCACAGCTTTTCCTTTTAAGAGCCTTTCTTTCTCAACCGTGAAACCGGAGGCATCAAGAGCCACATCTTCACCGTCCACAGAGAGAGTGATGCTTCCGGACTCTGCCTGCCCCATAATTGTTTTTGAATCAGCGTTCCTCAGGGCTTCAGCTATGGATTTTGCTTTATTTCTATAGGTCTTGCCGAGAACCTTCATGTTGGGTTTGATCTCTGTTGGCACGATCTCAAAATCCGGCGTCCCGGTTTTTATCCTGACCGGGGTATTTGCTGCCCCTGCAATATCGGACGCATCGGTTATAGAGGAATAGAGCTCTATCTCTTTTAGCGGCGCGTTCAGAGCCATGCCGTGTTCAGACTTATAGCGTCTGATAGCGCCGGTTATTTCTTTTATCAGTTCGCCCGTAGCCTCGGCATCAGAATCGATGAGCGATTCATTCACTTCCGGCCATGCCTGGAGGTGTACGCTCTCCTGCTTCAGGTGCGAATATACTTCCTCCGAGAAATAAGGCATGAACGGCGCAAGAAGCCGCGAAAGCGTTTCAATCGTAATGTATAGCGTGTACTGTGCAGCCTGTTTTCCTTCAACCTCACCGTACAGCCTCCATTTCACAAGCTCGATATAATTATCCGCCAGGATATCCCAGGCAAATCCCCGGATAGCTTTGAATGTCTCATCGAACTGGTAAGCATCCATTTTTTCTGTGGTTTCTTTTACCAGCCTGTTCAATTTGCTGAGGAGCCAGAGATCTATAGGAGTGAACGAAGCTGGCTTATCAGAAACATGGGGCATGGAAAAGCGCACGATGCTCCAGAGCTTCTGGAGGAAGCGCGAACCTGCGACTACATCCTTCCAGCTGAAAATAATGTCCGAACCTGTTGAGCCTCCGATGGCTGCCCACTGCCTGAACGCATCTGCGCCATACTGTTTTATTACCTCTTCAGGTATGACGAAGTTGTTGCGGGACTTGCTCATCTTGTGTCCGTCTTCACCAAGTACCATGCCGTTAAGCAGGATAGTATCCCAGGGCTTTTTGTCAAGGAGTGCTCTTGCTCTCAGGATAGTGTAAAAAGCCCATGTGCGGATAATATCATAACCCTGCGGGCGCAGCTGCGCTGGCAGGAGAAGCTGATGATCGCTCAACCAGCCTGCTACATGCAGTGCCGATATGGATGAGTCCATCCAGGTATCAAGCACATCCTCCTCTCCCTTGAATTCCATTGAGCCGCATTCGCATGGCTCGGGCGGCGCGTTCCGGGTCGGGTCAAGCGGCAGCCATTCTTCTTTTGCCACCTTCACAGTGTCGCATTTAGTGCAGTACCACGCCGGGATAGGCGTTGCAAAAATCCTCTGCCTTGAGATGCACCAGTCCCATTCCATAGTCCCCGTCCAGTTCTCAAGCCTGACTTTCATGTAATCCGGAACCCAGGTGACCTGGTTTGCGGTATCCATTATATCTTCAGAAATTATCTTGACGAACCACTGCTTCTCAGAGAGGATCTCTATGGGCGTCTTGCAGCGCCAGCACATGCCGACGTTCTGCGGCAGTTCTTCCTGTTTGTAAAGGATCCCCGCCTTTTTCATATCTTCGATTATAGCTTTTTTCGCAGCCTCGGTTGTTAAACCTGCGTACTTGCCTGCAAGTTCTGTCATTTTCCCGGTCTTATCTATGGCTTTGCGTAATGGGAGATTATGCTCAACCCACCACCTCACGTCCTGCTTGTCTCCGAAGGTGCATATCATCACTACGCCAGTGCCGAAGCATGGATCTACGCTTTTATCTGCTATGACTTTCACCTTATGACCGAATACGGGTACTTTGATCTCTTTGCCCACAAAATCGCGGTATCTCTCATCATCGGGATTGACCGCGACCGCAACGCAGGCAGCAAGCAGTTCAGGCCGGGTGGTGGCGATCTTGAGTTTATCGAAGTCAAGGTAATTCAAAGTAGTGCTGCGCGAATCGTATTCAACTTCGGCGAACGCGATAGCGGTCTCACATCTCGGGCACCAGTTCACGGGATGGTTCTGCTGGTATATCCTGCCGCTGTTATACATCTGAACAAAAGAGCGCTGGGTTTTTCCAAAATAGGCAGGCTCCATAGTAATGTATTCATTGCTCCAGTCGATGGAGAACCCCAGGCGGCGAAGGCTTTTCCTCATGCGTTCGATGTTCTTTGTCGTGAGTTCAACGCACAGGCGCCTGAACTCCTCGCGTGAGACCTGGCTTTTGGTGATGCCGTGTATCTCCTCCACTTTAACTTCGGTGGGCAGGCCATGGCAGTCCCACCCTTCGGGGAACATCACGTTAAACCCGCGCATCCTCTTGTAGCGCGCCACGAAGTCAATGTAACACCAGTTAAGTGCATTGCCGATATGGAAATTCCCTGTGGGGTACGGCGGCGGTGTGTCGATTATGAACTGTGGTTTTTCCGAATCCCAGTCAAAGTAGTACATGGAATCCTGCCATGTATTCAACCATTTTTCTTCGAGGGTCTTGTAATCGTATTCCTTTGGGAGTTCCATAACTCTCGTTCTGATAAACCACATGATTAATAGAATTATCGGTTTTGGAGATTATTTTGAAATTACATGGTGCTTATTTTAATACTGCGATTTTCCCCCATTTAATCGAAAACTATTTTTATATTGAGTATAATTCAAGGCTGCTATTATTTTGGGATAGCTTATATACCGTTTATTGCTTCATTTAAATACGGATGTGAAATAAATTGTTCGAAGATAAAGAAATGCCGGGAAACGTGCCATTGAACCTGAGCGAGTATCTCAGGGTGCTTAAGCTGACAAGAAAACCCACAAGGGAAGAGTTCACAGTCATCGCAAAAGTAGCAGGCGCAGGAATCCTGTTGATAGGGTTCATAGGATTTATCATATATTTACTGATAACTATCCTGCCGGGCTGGTTCTAATGAATGATGTGAGTGAAGATGGAGCTATTTTCGTTGTAAAGACTACTGCGAACCAGGAACGGGCAGTAGCTAACCTGATCGAGAAAGTAGCGAAAAAGGAACATCTTAATATCCGCGCGATACTTGCGCCCGATGAGTTGAGAGGATATATCCTTGTCGAAGCTGAAGGCCCGGAGATCGTGGAGCAGGTCATCCAGACGCTGCCCCATGCGCGCACGATGGTGAAAGGCAAATCCAGTTTTGCCGAAATAGAGCACTTCCTGACACCGAAACTTACAGTCACAGGTATTACTGAGGGCAGCATAGTTGAGCTTATATCCGGTCCTTTCAAGGGCGAGAAAGCAAGGGTGAAAAGGATCGATGAGGCCCGTGAAGAGATCACCGTTGAACTGTTCGAGGCGATGGTCCCCATCCCTGTAACGGTTCGCGGCGATAACGTGAGAATATTGAAAAGAGAAGAAGTAGAGAAATAACAATTATAATACAGGAGAAATAAAAATGGTGAGCGTTGTAGAAGCATTAGTCTCCGGCGGTTCAGCCACCCCGGGTCCGCCACTTGGTCCGTCACTCGGTCCGCTTGGCGTAAACGTAAAAGCAATCATAGATAAGATCAACGAGCAGACAAAAGCGTTCAGCGGAATGCAGGTCCCGGTCAAAATAATCGTGGACGATAAAAAGCAGTTCACTATCCAGGTCGGAACCCCGCCGACATCCGCTCTCATAAAGAAAGAACTGGGAGTAGAATTAGGCTCAGGGACGCCGAACACGAAGGTAATAGGCAATCTCACTGTAAAACAGGCAGTAAAGATTGCGCGCATGAAGAAGAGCGATACCCTTTCAAAGACATTGAAGGGCGCTGTAAAAGAGGTCATCGGTTCATGCGTTCCCCTGGGTGCGACCTTTGAGGGCCTCAATCCGAAGGAAGCTATTGCTGCTATTAATAGCGGGAAATTCGACTCGGATTTGAACGAGTCGTTGTGATTTTTTAAGCAACCCCTTAATTTTTCCGATCAGAAGGCCTGGTTGTAGATACCTGCAAAGTCGATGTTATGTTCATCGATATTTGCAGATAGAATCGTAGCGTGCCTGAGGTTAAAGAATACTACCTTCGGCTGTATGCTTGTAAGAGATCATCAGGGAATCAGGGTGCTACATATCAACACGAGCGCCACGGACACCGTTTTCGAAAAATGGGGTGTCCCGGCGCGGATGCTCTGGCATTTCTACTGGATTACTTGAATCCTGTGTCTTCTTGAGGCGTAAGAATGCAGTTGGTTGCAGGAGTTCTTACGTAACGAGAACTCATAATATAACGGAATCATCAAAATTTTTAAAATGAGGATCTCCCGTAACCACTTTTATTTTTCTATTTCTTGCTGATGCAAGTATGAAGGCATCAGCAAGACCGAAATCAGGAGACTTCATTTTGTTCTCAGCGTGTATTTTTGCAGCTTCGATGGCAATATTTTCATCCAGCGTGACCATGGCACATCTTTTCATTATAAAATCATTCCTTTCTTCAGCTTTTCTGTCTGTCCTTAGAGATTTAGAATATACTTCTGCGATTACAATAGGGGACGTGTACAACTGTATGTTATCATCTACCAATCTCTTAACTTTCTCACCTTTCTCAGTTCCCATGAAATATTCAAACCATGCGAAGGAATCCAGTAACATTACAATCTATCCTCATGGTCTCTAAGATCAGATAGATCAGTTTTCGGCATTGTTCCGAAAAGACTTTTCTTGTCCTTAAAAAGCATTTTTATTAAAATTTCATTTATTTTTTCTGAGATATTTTTGGCACCCGCTTCTTTTTTAAGGGTTTGATAAACATCCTCTCTTAATTTTATAGTAGTTCGAACGTATTCTGTCATCATTAACACCTGCATGTATGATAACATCTACATCAACATAAAACTTATGGCAGTATCGGGGTTTTAAGGGTACTGTGTGACTGATTTTTAGTCTTAAGGATCTGTGCGTAAATAACTTACCC
>NZ_FZMP01000196.1 GCF_900196725.1 Candidatus Methanoperedens nitratireducens
TAGAGTACGACCCGAATCCTAGCGATCTAGGCGGAGGCAGGTTGAAGCGTCTCGAAAGGGGCGTTGAGGACCGCAAGCGTTTTTGATTTGCAAATCATTCGCGTGATCCCCGTCTAGGAGTGAAAGGCTAATCGAGCTGGGTGATAGCTGGTTCCTTCCGAAACATGTCGCAGCATGACCTTGCTGGAGATCGTCGGCGAAGTAGAGCACTGATTGGGGAATACCTGGAGGGAAACCTCTAGCTCTCCTGTCAAACTCCAAAATCGCCGTCATCGTAGAAGGCGGGAGTCCGCACTGGTGGGTAAGCTAACAGTGCGTGAGGGAGACAACCCAGACCGTGGTTAAGGTCCCAGAGTGTCGGCTAAGTGTAAACACAAAAAGGGTGTCCCAAGCCCTAGACAACTGGAAGGTGAGCTCAGAAGCAGCTATCCTTTAAAGAGTGCGTAACAGCTCACCAGTCGAGGTTTGGGGCCCCGAAAATGGACGGGGCTCAAGCCGACCACCGATACCACGGGGCACCGAAAGGTGATCCTGTAGGAAGGCGTCTCGTTTGGGTAGAAGCAGGGCTGTGAAGTCCTGTGGACCATACGGGAACGAAAATCCTGGCAATAGTAGCACCAAAGTCCGGTAAGAATCCGGACCGCCGTAGGGGCCAGGGTTCCTCGGCAATGATTGTCAGCCGAGGGTTAGTCGATCCTAAGTCGTACCGTAATTCGAATACGACAAAAGGGAAACAGGTTAATATTCCTGTACCATTCAGTCTTTCCCGCAAGGGACTGACGCATCCGGGTAGATCAAGCAGGCATGCCTGCCTGTCCAAGCGCGGAAACTGGTGGAGAACCGTAATGGTGAGAAGCCGGTGAAAGCGTGATGGCTCAAGTTGATTGATTCCAGGTGCCCGTGAAAAGGTGACTGAATGCTCGTACCAAGAACCGACACTGGTGCCCCTAGTTGAGAAGACTAAGGCGTGTCGGCATAAACTGGCTAAGGGAATTCGGCAAATTAGCTCCGTAACTTCGGGAGAAGGAGTGCCTGCCTTGAAGAAGGCAGGTCGCAGTGACCAGGGAGCACTGACTGTCTAATAACAACATAGCTGACTGCCAATCCGTAAGGATGTGTACAGTTGGTGAATCCTGCCCAGTGCAGGTACCTGAAAACCCGGTACAACGGGACGAAGGGCCTGTAAACGGCGGGGGTAACTATAACCCTCTTAAGGTAGCGTAGTACCTTGTCGCTTAATTGGCGACTTGCATGAATGGATCAACGAGTGCTCTACTGTCCCTAGTCAGAACCCGGTGAACTTTACGTTCTAGTGCAGAGTCTAGAGACCCCTTAGGGGAAGTGAAGACCCCGTTGAGCTTTACTGCAGCCTGTGGCTGGGTTGTGGTCTTGGATGCGCAGTGTAGGTAGGAGGCGTCGATACCTTACTTTCGGGTAAGGTGGAGCCGACAATGAGACACTACCCTTCTGAGACTACGACCCTAACTTGGAGACGAGGACACCCATAGGTGGGCAGTTTGGGTGGGGCGCCACGCCCTTGAAAAGATATCAAGGCGCCCAAAGGTTGATTCATGCGGGTCGGAAACCCGCAGTAGAGTGCAAGAGCATAAGTCAGCCTGACTGGATTTCACACAACAAGAAATCCCGGGACGAAAGTCTGGTCTAGCGAACCACTACGCCTTCTTGGTGAGGGCTATTGACTACAGAAAAGCTACCACAGGGATAACAGAGTCGTCGCCGGCAAGAGTACATATCGACCCGGCGGCTTGCTACCTCGATGTCGGTTCTTTCCATCCTGGCTGTGCAGCAGCAGCCAAGGGTGAGGTTGTTCGCCTATTAAAGGAGATCGTGAGCTGGGTTTAGACCGTCGTGAGGCAGGTCGGTTACTATCTATAAGGGGTGTTTTGAGGTCTGAGGGTAAGTTGCATTTAGTACGAGAGGAACTGTGCAACGGTGCCACTGGTGGACCTGTTGTCTGGCAAGGCAACGCAGGGCAGCTACGCACTAAAGGATTAAAGCTGAAAGCATCTAAGCTTGAAACCTCACCTAAAAAGAGACCTCTCAGGACTCTCGTAAAAGACGAGTTTGATAGAGTCGGGGTGTAAGCACCAAGGTGACGAGGTGTTCAGCCCGCCGACTACTAACGTCCACGCTAGATTTTGTTTTGCTACATTCGGGCGATATTCAGATTGTGTATGATACATGGATTACGTTGTGCTCGTAAAAATCCGCACATGCTCGCAGAGCATTTGTGCGCATTGAAGCGGGTGCGACGCTTACCGTCATAAGAGAGTATAGCGGCCAAAGCGGCGGGGAAACACCTGTACCCATTTCGAACACAGCAGTTAAGCCCGTCTACGTTCTGCATTGTACTATGATGTGCGAACTCTAGGGAACTGCAGAAAGCTGCTATGCTCACTTATTACTACTAATATTACTACTAATTTTTTGTATAATAACAGAATTAAAGCATGGTTATATGATAAATGACTTGTCTGAAGGAATTTTTCAACAAACAATGGATATGTGGATAAATCCAGAGATAGATAAAAGAAAAAAAGAAAACATGCTACCCTCTAATTTTAAACTTAAAGCAGCACAGATAATCTTTTCTTTAGATAGAGGTTGGAATAAAGTTAGATTGAATGATGAGGTCAAGGCAATTGCTCAATGCAAAATGAATATCCCAAAAAATAAGGACGAACCTTGTTATGAACACGAAATTGAGGATATAGAATCGATAGAGTTAACAGAACAAGACCCTAATTGTGCTCATATAACTTTAATGTTGTTTAAGGAAAAATGGTACGTTGCATTCGATTTTAGATACAATAAAAAGAGGATTAAAGAACATATTGAGGCATCAAGAGAATTTTTAGATAGCGCCAAGGATAATCTATCAAAAAATCGATTAAGACCTTTTTTTGAAAATTCTTTTGCATGTGCAGAACTTGCCGCAAAAGCAATTCTATTGCAGCTACCGGATAAAGAAATACTTCATGGAAAAGATCACGATTTGAAAGTTATGAGGTTTCAAAACTGGGCAACTTTAGGAAATGTTAAGTTTGAATATTCTACTATATTAAATAAATTGAATAGTTTACGACCTTCTGCAAGGTATCTTTGCTCTACTGAATTTAAAAAAGAAGATCCCATGAGAATTATTGAAACATTAAATGAGATGATTAGTTTTGTAGAGAACAGTCTTAAATTAAGTGGGTGATGATTCACAATGTCTCGATGGCGCATTAGTAAAGGACAGGCGATAGACCTCCAAACCTGGGCACTTGAAGAAAGTGGAACTAAGGAGTTCCTTGATACACTCCCAGAACTTCCGAAAAAGGGCAAAATAAAACCCGGACTTTATGTAAGCTATGAAATTGATGATTCAGAGCTTGACGGAGGCATTGACTGGCCTGATGTAGGTGTTGCCACTGTATTTGCAGTCCTAAAAAATGGTCGTAAAGAATTTATCGGGGAAGTTCGTGCTTATAATTGGGAAGCTATATGGCTGAGCACAACAGATTTTGATGAGGTCGATGACCCGCAGGAATGGTGGACATGCATAAAGGACGCTTATGAGCGATTTAAGAAGACCGAAAGCAGTTGATGATATTAAACGCGAGTTTGTAGAAGACTATGACAGAACGAAAGCCGCCTCAAACGAAGCCAAAAGAATCACGACATTACTTTTTCTTGAACCCTTATGATGATATGGCTTTTACAGTTTGCCCGAAATGTGAAGGAAAAACCAAAATTAGAAAGTTTTGCTTACTTATTCACATCGAGTCCAGGCATTTATTATCTCTTAACAAGTCCTGCCGATATTGTCCCGGCTGTGATCTGATTATTGTTAGAAAAGCAGACTTAGAAAGACTTCTTGCAGCCTTTTTTGAGCAAAATGCGCCGGATATTATTGGCAATGAATATTTTGTTTACGGCACAATGGATAAAAAGGATTGGAAAAATGTAAAGACGGGGAAGATGAGTGCCAATGATATAATCAAATGTTTATACCCTTTTAAGGATATTTGGGAGTTTGAAGTGGTTCCTGGAGGGTGGTATCCTGAAAGTCGGAAGAAAGCATGAAATTTTTCGGGAGAAATTTAGTTCAACGAATTATTATTAAGCATCAATTTAAAATTAGATATTTTGTTAGCTCAAAAATCAAATCTCCGTAAAACACAGCCACGAAAAACCCTAAAGTTATTGAAATCATAAACGGCAGTCCCGGAGTTACCCAAACCTCCTCTTTAATCAAGCCTTTTTCAGAAAGAGCCTGAAGCTCAGAAATCACTTTTTCATTAATCTCCACGCCGCCCCGTTTAAAATTCTGTTTAACATTGCCTTCTATCTCTTCAAAATTCTCTATCAACTTGATATGCCTGCCTGCAAGCTCTTTAATTTTAGCTTTATAACCTATGAAAATATATGCAGGCTTATCGATATGCAATCCCATCTTAGCCAGATTATATGTAGCTAACCCAAAAGGGACTATAATTGTTAGCAGGACAGCATTTCCGAATATGCCGAATGCAAAAAGATCAATTAAAGGCTCATTCAACGGGAAATTAATCCCTAAAACACCAAATTTTGGATAAGCGGGGAGGATTATTGATAGTACAATAAGCGATTTGGCGTCGGCACCTCCGAATGTGCCCAGTTGAAAAATAATATAAACAAAAACGAAGATCAATCCGGCTGAAATCAATACGCGGGGGATGTATACATATCCCAACCTGTAAATATCATAAAATACAAAAAAACTGCCGACAGCCAACATTATCAACCATAGTTTATTTGTAACGCGGCGCGTTTTAATATCTGAATAACATGAGTATATCAGGAATGGTGTGCAGAATAATATTTTTAAAATATCCAGCATATTCTTTTAATTGTTTTTTATACTTAAAATATTATCTGGTCAAAAAGGTAAACTATATAGACAAAACCACCGATATACACTTCTTTCATGCCGCCGTGGCTTAGCCCGGCAAAGCGGCTGATTCGTAATCAGCAGATCGAGGGTTCAAACCCCTCCGGCGGCTTTCTAAATAAACAAAAAGCAGGTGAGCTCCATATAATCTCCATTGAAAACCTCTCAAAAGCGTTCGGCACCAATATAGTACTCCGGAGCATCAATCTCAAGATAGAGCAGGGAGAATTCCTGACAATATTCGGTCCTAACGGCGCGGGGAAGACAACTCTTATAAAAATAATCTCCACCCTTGTAAGCCCCACGGCAGGCAGGGTCACTATAGATGGTATAGATATCAAGGAGAATCCAATCGATATCAGGAAGAAAATCGGCGTGATATCTCACGAGACATACCTGTACCATGAATTGACCGCTGCCGAGAACCTGCGGTTCTTCGGGAGGATGTACGATACAAAGAATATCGAGTCCCGGATAGATGAACTGATAAAACAGGTAGGGTTGGGCTACAGGAAGAACGACCGTGTGAGGACGTTCTCCAGGGGAATGAAACAGCGCCTCTCGATAGCGCGGGCGTTGATACACGACCCGCCCATACTTTTACTCGATGAGCCGTACACAGGTCTTGACCAGCATGCAAGCGCCACTTTTGACAGGATACTTTCCGGCACGAACGCGCACGATAAGACCCGTGTGCTCATCTCCCACGATATAGAGCGGGGCATTGCAATGTGCGACCGTGCAATCATCCTGACGAATGGCAATATTGCACACGAAATGAGCAAGACCGAAATCCACGACCTGGTGCAGTGCAGGGCGATATACGAGAAACATGTAGTGGAGCGCGCATGAAGTTCCTTGAGATAGCAGGTAAGGACCTGAGGGCAGAGTTCCGCACAAAACAGATGCTCAATTCCATGATGATTTTTGCGCTTCTTGTGATAGTTATATTCAGCTTCGCGTTCGGGAACGAGGCATCGATATTCATACAGGGCATAAATAAAAAGGTCGTCGATCTGCTCGCGCCCGGAATACTGTGGATCGCATTTACCTTCGCCGGGATGCTCGGTCTTTCAAGATCATTTGCAAGCGAAAAAGAGGAAGGCTGCCTTGAAGGTCTGAAGCTTTGCCCAGTGGACAGGAGCGATATATACAATGGAAAAGTCCTGTCCAATGCCGTACTGATGTTCCTTATGGAGATCATAACCATACCTGTTTTTGCCGTACTTTTCAGCTATGATATAAAAAACATTACCGGCATGCTGCTGGTCGTGGTTCTGGGAACTTTCGGATTTATCTTTGTGGGCACGCTTCTCTCGGCTTTAGCTGTAAACACAAGGACGCGTGAAATCCTGCTTCCTGTAATCCTGTTCCCTGTGCTGCTCCCCGTGATACTCTCAGCGGTGACAGCAACGGGGACTATGCTCGCATCGGGTGAGATTTCCGATATAGCAGGCGAACTTCAGATACTTGCGGTCTATGATATAATTTTTTTCATAGTAGCGCAACTGGTATTCGAATACACTATTGAGGACTGAAACCAATATCGTTATAAAGATTGCTGTTATAAATAAGATAATTACAACTCATGTAAAGTGAAGAAGATATGTTAAAAAAGATACTTTTTGCATTAACCGCGGTGCTGATGATAATCTCCATATATGCGGTGTTTTCAGATTATTCCCCCATTCCGGTAAGCGTAAAAAATGCCCCGGGAGACCCGGCAAACTTTAAAATATTCTATTTCCACCTCCCGATTGCAATATCATCCTATCTTGCTTTTGCCGCGGTGTTCATTTCAAGCGTTTTATACCTGCGGGGCAAACAGCAGAAATGGGACATAACAGCGCTCTCCGCTGCTGAGATTGGCGTTATTTTTGCCTTCCTGACCCTTGCCAGCGGATCGATATGGGCAAAGTCAGCCTGGGGGGCATACTGGGTGACGTGGGACGTAAGGCTCAATACATCGCTTGTCCTGTTTTTGATATACCTGGCTTATCTGATGATACGGCAGGCTGTAGAGGAACCTGAGAAAAGAGCCAGATTATCAGCCGTGTTCGGGATAGTAGGGTTCGTCGGAGTGCCGCTCAGCTACATGTCCATAAGGCTGTGGAACAGGGCTACGATGCACCCTGTCGCTGAGCTGAATTATTCCACATACAGTCCGCTGCTTATCACTTTATTGGTGAACTTCGTAGCTTTCTTCCTGCTTGTAGCATCGTTCATTGTATTGAGAATAGATAACGAGCGGATGAAAGAAAAAATAAACGAGCTAAAAAGGGTAAAAAACCTGTAAAATTACGCGGCTACAGAGCCGGGTTCAGCCTCTATCTCTGTCTTTCTGACCTCTACCCTTCTCAGTGGATAAATCGGTTTAACATCATGGTAAATGCCGGCTGAGAGCTTTCCGGTCACGATTTCCTGAACGAACTGCGCCATATCCAGTTCTTTGGCTCGTGACATTATGACATTGTTCATTATCTGGCGTATCTCTTTTACCTGGTTTGCCCGCGCTCTTTTTATAGTGAAACATGACGGCTTTACTCTTATTGTGTAGTCATCCCTGGTCTTTACCGAGATATTTGACTCTACACTCGATGTCTGTCTCTTTACGAGCGAGCGCAGGTAGTCCTGCGTGAGCTGGTGACCTACGAATTTAGTATATGCCGAGTCGCCCCCGACACTGTCCACTTTCAGGACCAGTTTTATGTTCTGTTTTGTAAGGTCGTTTGTCAACTCTCCGAGGGTTACTTCAACCACCCGTCCGACCAGTTTTTCAGGCACATCAGCCACGGTTTCTCCGATATTCGCTTTTCCGAACATTTCAGGTGCAACTAAGTTGTACCATTGCTTGGATTTCCATCCTTCTGCTTTTGCTACTGCCAAATAATTTCCTCCAGATCATTAGGATTAAAGTTGTGAATATTCACAAATCAAATGCTTAATAAAGCATTCAATACTTAATACTTTTGGATACGGCGATTTATATATTAAAGAACGACACCCTTATGTTCAATAAGGATAATTCAGCACAGCCCCACGCGGGGGTAACCAAGCGGCCAAAGGTGATAGACTCAAGATCTATTCTCGCAGGAGTTCGAGGGTTCAAATCCCTTCCCCCGCATCTTATTCAGAATTCTCAGGTAAGGATTTTCCCCATTATCCCCAGCGCCCTCCTCAAATTCTCTTCCGAGGTCGCATATGATATCCTGATATGCCCCTTCCCGTTCTCACCGAAAGCCGCCCCCGGGACAACGATAACCCCTTTAGTTATCAGCTTCTGCGGCGTATCCTCATCCGCGACCTCAGGGAACGCATAGAACGCTCCCTGCGGCTTCACGCAATTTATTCCCATGCCGTACAATCCATCAAGCAGCAGGTCTCTTCGCGCTTTGAAGCTCGCGCACATCTCTCTCACGCAGTCCTGCGGTCCCTCAAGCGCTGCCAGCGCAGCCTTTTGCGCTATCGAACAGGCGCACGCCTGGATGTACTGGTGCACCTTGAGCATCTGCTCGATATAATCCTTACGCGCGGCTGCATAGCCGATGCGCCAGCCGGTCATGGCGTATGTCTTGGAAACGGCATTGATCGTTATGACATTATCAGTGAACTGTGCAGGGCTGACGTGCTCTCCATCATAGATGAAATGCTCATAGACCTCATCCGAAATTATTGTAATGCCGGTATCCTCAGCTATCTCAGCCAGCGCTTTTATCTCCTGCTTTGTCTGGACAGTGCCGGTTGGATTTGAGGGCGAATTTATGATAAGTACCTTAGTCCTGGGCGTGATACATTCGTTCACTTTTTCCGGTTCTACTGTGAGTTCATCTCCAAGAGGTACGCCCACGACGTTTCCCCCCGCCATCCTCGTCAGGGCCGCATAAGAAACAAAACCGGGGTCGGGAACCAGGACATCGTCACCCTTGTCAATAAGGGCTGCCAGTGCAAGATGAAGCGCTTCTGAGGCACCGGATGTGACTATCACCTCATCAGGCGCAACTTCAAAATGATTCTCCCGCTCGAATTTCCTGCACAGGGCAGAACGCAGTTCCGGGATTCCAAGATTCATGGTGTAGGCGGTAAAACCCTGGTTGATAGCCTCGATAGCCGCTTTTTTTATATGGAGAGGGGTATCAAAGTCAGGCTGTCCGAGACCAAGGTTAATGGCGTTCGGTCCTGCCCCTTCGAACATCTTGCGGATACCGGAGATATCGATGCTTTTTACCCTTTCTGAGAACATGTATATCACTCGAATACCGTGTGCCTTTTCTTCAACTCAGCTTCGCTGGCATCGGTCCTGACCATCATTTCCGATATAACGGCATCAAGAAAAACGAGCGCAGATATCTCAAAAACTGTCCCCAGAGGCGCTAATTGCGGGTATCCTATCATCCTGCGCTCGTGATAGTTCTCATAAATCACATCATCTTTCGGGCGGCCCGGGATTACAACGACGATATCCGATATCTTACCGAGGGAAGAATCCTTATTTGAGGTTATTGTAGCCAGTTTTGAGCCTATCTTTTTTGCGATCTGGCCAAGACCCGCTATAGATGTAGTCTCACCTGAACCGGATACTGCGATCACCAGGTCTTCCACCTGTACCGCAGGAGTCGTGGTCTCTCCTACAACGTACACGTTGAACCCCATATGCATCAGCCTCATTGCAAAGGCCCTTGCTGCAAGACCGGATCTGCCTGCGCCCATAAGGAATATCCTTTTTGCGTTCATGATACTATCAACAAGGGATGTCACAGAATCCGTATCCAGGTTCAACGCTATTCTTTTTATATGATTTGCAATAAAATTCATCGATTCGATAGTAGCTTCACAATCTTTTTTATCGCCGTTCATGCAGGTACCTATTTTATTCTACAGCCTTATATTCGATTCGCTTAATAACCCAGTCATCAAGCTTTTTTAACTCACCATGCACCAGGATTACCATGTCAAAGTTCCCATTCCAGTGGAGGATCTTTCTTACATCCCTTTCTTTTAACCGGTTAAAGATCGAATTTGCAAAATGAGCCAGTGCGATTCTTTTTGAGAATGGCAGGTTGAATATGGCCCTGTACCCGCCCCTGGATTTTGCATATGATATTAAAGTATAGCCCATGCTTTCGTACTTCGAGATCGTATTAAAATCGCATACTATTTCCAGTTCATAACTTATAGAGGAATCAATATTGGATATCCCGAAAAGGACATGCCGTATAATAGATTCACTGACCTGCCTGCCAAACCAGAGCGTGATCTTGCCCTGGGTGCAGGAGATTGTTACGTCATCCCGACCCATCTCCACAAGAATTACATCTCGCCCTTCCTGGAAATAAATCTCGTTCTTTGATACCATATGTCCATCCATGGGCTCTTTCATTTACCTCAGCGGTATGATTTTTTTAAAGCAAGCACAGTACCGCACCTGTGCAGGCTTCCGGTTCAAAACATCATTAAATGTATTTTCCTATCAGATCGCCGAGCTTCTTTTTAGTCTCAACAGGGATCTTATCTGGCGCTGTTAATATTGCCCCTGCTAATGAATTTGCACAAACACAGTTCCTCTCAAGAGGTATCCTCGTAATAGCCTCCTTGATAACGTTGCGGACCGCTTCCTCGTTCTTCATTGCATTCTCGATCACGGTCTCTATGGTGACGTCATCCTCGTGCCATACATCATAATCAGTCACAGTTGCGATCATGCCATAGCACATCTCCGCTTCCCTTGCTAATTTCGCTTCCGGAAGCGCGGTCATACCTATTATGTCAAATCCGAGCTTCTGGTAGACCTTTGATTCCGCCCGCGTGGAGAACTGCGGTCCTTCCATGCAGACATACGTCCCCTTCCTGTGCACTCTGTATCCGAGGCCGCCTGTAATATCCGCCAGTATGGAGTTCATCTCAGGGCAGAACGGGTCTGCAAAGCCGATATGGACAACGACCCCGTCTTCAAAGAACGTGCTGTCGCGTATTCTTGTCCTGTCAAATATCTGGTCGGGGATCACGATATCAAGCGGCTTGAGCTCAAGTTTAAGGCTTCCTACCGCAGAGGCTGAGATTATTCTCTTTACGCCGAGCTTCTTGAGAGCAAGGATATTTGCCCGGGAATTCAATTTGCTCGGGGAAATCCTGTGCCCTTTACCATGCCTGGGGAGGAATGCGACATTAATATCCCCGAAAGAGCCGAGCGTAATAGCATCCGACGGCTTCCCGAAGGATGTATTTATCTCAACTTCCTTCACGTTATCAAGCATGGAGACGTCATATACACCGCTTCCTCCGATTATTGCTATGTCTGCCTGCATAATTCATGCTCCTTCGTACATCCATGTTTTTTGGCCTGAAACTGTTTTTGTTTTAAGTATCCCTCTGCGGACCATCTCCTGCAGTATTTCCTCTATCCGGTTCGGCTGGGCTATCTCAAAACTGATAGGGTCGATATTATGGTATTTCAACAGCCCCGACCTGATCTTTTCAACTGTCCATTCGGAGAGTTTCTCCTTTGCCATAAGACGTGATATTATATCAATCATGTCCTCGATGAAATTCCAGGGATATACTATCCATGCCCACTCTTCCACGACCTCGCCGACGTAATCGGGTTTTACATCGGATGTGTACAGGTACTGGAGAACTGCGGTCCTCACCTCGGCAGGATCCTGCCCGGAAACATACTCCTTTGCATGCACGATGCTCTTGCCCGTATCCGTGATGTCATCTACGATAAGCACCTTTTTGCCTGCCACTGCGTTATTTGCAAGAGGGTATCGTATAGCAGGTCCGCTGCCGGCTGTGGCTGTGCCTGTATAATGCTCGATCTTGAGGCTTGTCAGGTCATTGAGCCCGAGAAAATCGCATAATACCCTTCCCGCGAACCAGCCGCCGCGAGCCAGCGCGATTATCGTATCAGGTTTGTAACCCGAGTTCTTAACATCGTCGGCAACGTGTCTGCAAAGATCGTAAATATAGTCCCAGTTCGTTATGACGCATTTGAATTTATCCGGAAGTACCATATGGTTTCCACCGCATCGGAAACGTATTACTATGAGATATATTTTTTGTACCTTTATAACTTGTAATTTTTATAAAAACCTCTAAAAAATACGTAGGCGCATGACTTTTTTGGACCATGCTTTCATTCATGATAATGATTAATATGAAATAAGTATTTCTACAAGTAATACTATATTATCCACTCGGTGTTTAGCTATGGCAGATAAAAAGCAGACCAAAACTGAAGCAACTGATTCCAAACGAGTCCCTACAGGAATACCGGGGTTTGATGAATTATGCGGCGGGGGGCTGCTCAGGAACAGGACATACCTCCTGTCAGGGGCGGCCGGTGCAGGCAAGACCATATTCGGTCTCCAGTATATTTACAACGGCATTACGAAGTACGGGGAGAACGGCATATACATTGCCACAGAAGAGCGCCCTGAACAGGTAAGGGAGCATGTCAAACAGTTCGGATGGGATTTTGAAGCTCTGGAAGATGAGGGTAGACTCGCGATACTTGATGCATGTTCAACTAAAATAGGCATACCTTCGCATGAGAAGTATGTCGATGTCAGGCCTTTCGATATGCGCTCGATGATGGACCAGGTCATAGCGATACAGGAAGATATTGATGCAAAAAGGGCGCTGGTCGACGGGACCACGTCCATAGGTTTTTATCTCCAGGATCCGGCAAAGATAAGGGTGGAACTGCTGAAATTGAGCACTACCCTTGAGATCCTCGGATTGACCTCATTGATGACATGCGAGATCACGGATGAGAACTCTGTCAGTCGTTTTGGCGTCGAGACCTTCGTCACTGAAGGTACTGTCCTGATGTACTATAAACGGGCAGATGCCGTAAGGGTACGCAGCATCGAGATATTCAAGATGAGAGGTTCAAACCACAGCCAGAATATCCATCCCTATGAAATAACCTCAAGCGGAATAGTGGTACACCCGCACGAAGAAGTTTACACAGGTTAATTTTAATTTTTTCAGAGGTGGGACCATGGGTAAAAAGCCGTTGATAGTGGTTAATTTTAAAACCTACACCGAAGGCACGGGTGAAAACGCCGTCAGGATGGCAAAATACTGCGAGGAAGTAAGCAGGGATTCCGGGGTTGATATCATAGCATGCCCCCAGACGCCGGACATATACAGGGTAGCATCGGCGGTAAAAATACCGGTTTTCGCCCAGCATATCGATGGCGTGGGGGCAGGGAGCTATACGGGGCATATCACAGCGGATAGCATCAAAGCTGCCGGTGCCGGAGGTGCGCTTATCAACCATTCTGAACGCCGCCTCGTACTGGCTGACATAGATTCCGCGCTCCAGGCTGCAAAGAGATCAGGGCTCACAGCTATTATATGTACGAACAATATCGCTGTCACAAAAGCGGCAGCCGTGCTTGCACCCGGTTTCGTGGCGATCGAGCCGCCGGAACTTATAGGCTCAGGCATACCGGTCTCAAAAGCCGACCCCGATATTGTGAGAGATTCTGTCGCGGCTGTAAAAAAGATAGCCCCGGACGTTGAGGTCCTTTGCGGCGCAGGCATCTCCAGAGGCGAGGACGTTGCCGCGGCACTTGAGCTCGGGACTGCGGGCGTACTTCTTGCGTCCGGAGTCATCAAAGCAAAAGACCCCAGAGCTGCACTTCTTGACCTTGTGAAAAATGTATGATTCTAAGGCAATGCAAAAGTTATTTAATATGTAAACAGAGAAAGGTTTAAGTTAAATGAGGTTGTGTTCAAGGGGCGCACGTCTACGAGGTTTTAACAGAATTGCGATTTGTTAGAGAGTATTTATCTTCAGTGGTTGGCAGCGTAAGAATAGATGATGACAGGTTTGGGCTCGTAGCTCAGTCAGGCAGAGCACCGGGCTTTTATTCCGGCGCAAATTACGTGGAAAAGATACCCGATGGTCGAGGGTTCAAATCCCTCCGAGCCCGTTTGCCTGGGAGGTAATCGTATGAAGGAGAAAGAGCAGACTGAAAGGGGGTTTAACCCCTTAGGACATAAATTGGTACCAAGGCATGAGATATTGGAAGAGAACGATCTTACGAAAATACTGGCGGAATATAAAATAGAAAAGGAACAGATGCCCAAGATCCGCGTTTCAGATCCTGCGGCTGTTGCCATAAAAGCCAAAGTTGGCGATGTTGTCCGCATAATCCGTGATAGCCCGACCGCGGGTAAAGCCATTTTCTACCGCCTGGTTATCGCATAGATCCGAATCATGAGGTTATATGTTAGATAGAAGAGTATTATCAAAAGCGTATTTTACAAGCGAGAATATAGTGCGCCACCATGTGGATTCTTTCAACGATTTCCTGGATTTTGGCCTCCAGAAAGTTATTGATGAGCAGAGGATTATCGAGACCGAGATCGAAGGTACTTACGTAAAACTCGGAAAGATCCGGGTAAGCCATCCGGTGGTAAGAGAAGCTGACGGTGCTGTCGATAAACTCTATCCCACAGAGGCAAGGCTCAGGAACATAACCTATGCTGCGCCGCTTTATCTTGGTATGACCATCATAAGCCCGGACGGCGAAAAGGAAGAGAAAGAAGCGGAAATAGGACTTTTGCCGATGATGATCTGGTCAAAAAAGTGCAATCTTGTCGGGCTGACTGAAAAGGAATCGGTCGAGCTGGGGGAGGACCCGCAGGACCCGGGCGGATACTTTATAATCAACGGTACGGAACGCGTTATCACCACACTTGAAGACCTGGCTCCTAATAAGATCCTCGTGGAATTCGAGGAACGGTACGGTGAGAATATCGAAGTTACGAAAGTATTCTCCCAGCGCCGCGGTTATCGTGCGCTTGTGGTCGTGGAGCGGAACAGGAAATCCATCCTTGAGGTCTCGTTCCCGTCGATATCCGGAAGGATCAATTTTGTCACAATGATGAGGGCGCTCGGTGTCGAGACTGACCAGGACATCGTTAACGCCGTGTCCAGCGACCCGGAGATAGTTAAATTCATGCTTGAGAACCTGGAAGAGGCCGAGGTCCCGGATAAAGAAAAAGCAATGGAGAAGATCGGGACGCGCGTGGCGTCGGGCCAGGCAAGGGAATACCAGATAAAGAGGGCAAACTATGTCATTGACCGGTACCTGCTGCCGCATCTGGGGAATGATGAAGCCCACCGCCTGCTGAAGGCGCAGTTCCTCGGACGCATGGCGCAGGCATGCTTCGAACTTGCGCTTGGCAAGAGGGAAAGCGATGATAAAGACCATTATGCCAATAAAAGGTTGAAACTGGCAGGCGACCTTATGGAAGACCTGTTCAGGGTATCGTTCAACAGGCTTACCAGGGATGTCAAATACCAGCTGGAGAGAGCCAGCATGAGGAACAGGGACCTGAACGTCGCTACAGTTGTGCGCTCGGATGTACTGACAGAGAGGCTCGTGCACCCGCTGGCTACGGGCAACTGGGTAGGAGGCAGGACAGGCGTATCCCAGCTGCTTGACCGCACGGATTATATTGCCACCCTCTCGCACCTGAGAAGGGTCATCTCGCCGCTGTCAAGATCGCAGCCGCATTTTGAGGCCAGGGACTTGCATCCTACCCAGTGGGGCAGGGTATGCCCGTCGGAAACGCCTGAAGGACCTAACTGCGGTCTTGTGAAGAACTTTGCGCAGCTGGTCGAAATTTCAACCAGCGCCGGGGATGAGAAATTACTTAAGAACCATCTTTACGAACTGGGTGTAATGCCGATCATCCCGCAGCTTGTAGGAGTTGAAGAAGTGGTCACCACTTACGCGACCGAGCTTGAGGCGCTTGAAGAGGAAGAAGAACTTAAAGTCGAACCTGAAGAGGAGGTTGAAGTCTTTGAATAAGACAAGGATTTTCCTGAATGGCGAGCTCATAGGAACTCACGATAATCCAAAAGAGCTTGCAGCAGAGCTGCGGAAAAAGCGAAGGCAGGGCGAGCTCAAGAAACAGGTGAACATCATCTACTACGAGGATACGAACGAGATATATATCAACTCCGACCAGGGAAGAGCCAGGCGCCCCGCCATAATCGTGGAAAAAGGCATGCCGCTTGTGACAAAGGAACATATCGAGCGGTTAAATAAAGGAGAGACAAATCTAGAAAGTCTTGTTAACGATGGCCTGATAGAGTACCTGGACGCAGAGGAAGAAGAAAATGCGCTCATAGCGATAGATGAAAAAGATATCACGGAAAAGCATACGCATCTTGAGATAGACTCAGCGTTAATCCTGGGTATTTGTACAGGCATGGTGCCCTTCCCGGAACACAATGCATCCCCAAGGAATACGATGGGGGCGGGCATGATAAAACAATGCCTGGGCATGTCCACGCCGAACCTGAAGCTGCGTCCGGATACGAGGGCGCACGTCCTGCATTACCCCCAAAGAGCACTGGTGTCGACGCAGACGGCTGAAGCTATCGGCTTTGATAAGCGACCTGCGGGGCAGAATTTCGTGGTAGCTGTGCTGTCGTATGAAGGTTACAATATTGAAGATGCGCTAATCATAAACAAAGGTTCTATCGAGCGCGGGCTCGGAAGGAGCCATTTCTTCAGGACAAATGAGGGCGAGGAGCGCAAATACCCCGGAGGGCAGGAGGACAAGTTCGAGATCCCTGATGCCGAGGTAAGAGGAGCCAGGGGCGCAGAGGTTTACAAGCAGCTTGACAGCGACGGCCTTGTGAACGCGGAAATCCCTGTAGGACCGAATGATGTCCTTATAGGCAAAACAAGTCCGCCAAGGTTCCTGGAAGAACCCACCGAGCTTGGGATAAGTCCTCTCCAGAGGAGAGAGAGTTCGGTAACGATGCGCTCGAATGAGAAAGGCATAGTTGATACGGTAATACTGACCGAATCTGAAAACGGTTCCCGGCTTGCAAAAGTCAGGACTCGCGACCAGAGAGTACCCGAAATCGGGGATAAGTTCGCATCCAGGCACGGTCAGAAAGGAGTAATAGGTCTTATAGTGCCGCATGAGGATATGCCGTTCTCGGAGAACGGTACTGTTCCCGACCTTATTGTCAATCCGCATGCCATACCCTCAAGAATGACCGTCGGGCACGTTCTTGAAATGATAGGCGGTAAAGTTGGTTCGCTTGAAGGAAAACAGGTTGACGGCACCCCCTTCTCGGGAGCGTCTGAAGAGGAATTGCGTTCAGCCCTTCTGAAATTTGGTTTTTCGAACAGCGGTAAAGAAGCACTGTATGACGGTATAACGGGCAAGAGGATCCAGGTGGATATATTCGTGGGTGTTATCCTGTACCAGAAGCTCTACCACATGGTTTCTTCAAAGATGCATGCGCGGTCAAGAGGACCTGTGCAGGTACTGACCAGGCAGCCGACCGAAGGCAGGGCAAGGGAAGGAGGCTTGAGGTTCGGTGAAATGGAGCGTGATGTCCTTATCGGGCACGGCGCTGCGATGGCTTTGAAAGAAAGGCTGCTTGATGAATCCGACCGGGTAGTGGAGTATGTCTGCTCCAACTGCGGCATGATAGGTACCCTGGATAAAAGAAAGAACATTACCGTATGTCCTGCCTGCGATGCGGAAACGGGCATACATCCTGTAGAAATGAGTTATGCGTTCAAATTATTGCTTGACGAGATACTATCCCTCGGCGTTGCGCCGCGTCTTGTGCTGGAGGACGCCGTTTAGGAGGATATTATGGTAATCACTACCCCAAAAAGAATAAAACAGATAAAATTCGGGCTTATCTCACCAAAAGAGTTCCGGAAAATGAGCGTCACAAGGATCATAACGGCAGATACATATGATGATGACGGTTTTCCGATCGAGATGGGATTGATGGATACAAGGCTCGGCGTCATTGACCCGGGCTTGCGGTGTAAAACGTGCGGAGGAAGGGCTGGCGAGTGTCCCGGTCATTTCGGGCATATCGAGCTTGTAGCCCCGGTCATCCACGTAGGTTTTGCAAAGCTTATACGCAAGATCCTCAGGGCTACCTGCAGGAATTGCGGAGCGCTGCTTCTTGAGCCTGCCCAGAAGAAAAAGTACCTTGAGCAGATAAAAACACTGAAAAAAATGGGGCAACCTATAGAGGATATTGTTAACGAGGTGTTCAAGGAAGCACGGAAATCCGGAAAATGCCAGTACTGCAACGAGGTGCAGCAGGAAATCAAGTTCGAGAAGCCGACAACATATATCGAGAACGAACATAAACTGATGCCTACGGATATCCGTTCCCGTCTTGAGAAGATCACTGACGAGGATATAGAAGTGATCGGAATGGACCCGCAGAATGCGCGCCCCGAATGGATAATTCTAACCGTATTGCCTGTACCCCCGGTCACGATGCGACCGTCGATCACCCTTGAGTCAGGTCAGCGCAGTGAGGATGATCTCACTCATAAGCTTGTGGATATAATCAGGATCAACCAGCGGTTCCAGGAGAACAGGGAAGCCGGAGCGCCGCAGCTTATTATAGAAGACCTGTGGGAATTGTTGCAGTACCATGTGACTACATTCATCGATAATGCTGTTTCAGGCGTTCCCCCGGCACGGCACAGGTCCGGAAGACCGCTCAAGACCCTTTCACAGAGATTAAAAGGTAAAGAAGGGCGGTTTAGAGGAAGCTTATCAGGCAAACGTGTCAATTTCTCTGCAAGGACTGTGATCTCACCTGACTCTAATCTCAGGATATTCGAGGTCGGAGTACCGGTAGAGGTGGCAAAAGAACTTACCATTACAATGAACGTGACACCAAGGAACCTCGAAGAAGTAAGAGAATATGTGAAAAGAGGTCCTGAGAACCACCCGGGCGCGAATTATATCGTCAGGGCTGACGGGCGGAGGGTGAAAATCACTGATATCAACCGCGAGGAACTTGCAGGTCTGATAGAACTCGGATGGAAAGTTGACCGGCAGATAAAAGACGGCGATGTCGTATTATTCAACAGGCAGCCTTCGCTTCACAGGATGAGCATTATGGCTCATGAAATAAAGGTGCTGCCATACAAGACTTTCAGGCTCAACCCCGCTGTATGTCCACCTTATAACGCAGACTTTGATGGCGATGAGATGAACCTGCATGTGCCTCAGACAGAAGAAGCGCGTGCAGAAGCGAAGATATTGATGCATGTGGCGGAGAACATCCTGTCTCCGAGGTTCGGCGGTCCGATCATCGGCGGCATCCATGATCATATTTCAGGACTTTTCCTGCTCACGAGCAGCAAGGATAAGATAAATAAGAACGATGCTCTGGAGCTTCTCGGGAAATCTGAGATCAGGGAATTGCCCGAACCGGCTGGAAAAGAGAACGGTGAGCCGTACTGGACAGGAAAACAGATATTCAGCCAGATATTGCCAAAGGGCCTGAATCTCCAGTTCAAGGCTGAGATCTGCGACCACTGTGATGTCTGCAAGGGCATTGACTGTGAGAACGACGCTTACGTGGTCATCAGGGATGGGGTACTTGAGAATGGAGTAATTGATGAAAAAGCCATAGGCGCTTTTAAGAGCGTAATACTTGATAAACTGATGAAAGAGTTCAATCCCGAGATCGCGTGTAAATTTATCGACGACGCTACCCGCCTCTCGATAAGAGGCATCATGCGAAAAGGGTTCAGTTTCGGCATAGACGATGAATACATACCCCCCGATGCCCAGAACCAGATTGATGAGGTCATGAACCTGGCAAGAGATAAAGTTGAAAAACTGATCTCGGCATACCTGGCAGGAGAGCTTGAGCAGCTGCCCGGGCGGACACTGGCTGAAACGCTTGAAATGGAAATAATGAAAGAACTCTCCAAAGCAAGGGACGCGACCGGTGATATTGCAGGAAGGCATCTGGGAATGGATAATTCCGCTGTGATAATGGCGCGTTCGGGCGCACGAGGCTCGATGCTCAACCTTACCCAGATGGCAGCCTGTGTCGGCCAGCAGGCAGTGCGAGGCGAGCGCATTAAAAGAGGCTATGCGGGACGCACACTGTCTCATTTTGAGCGTGGCGACCTGGGAGCACAGGCGCACGGCTTTGTAAGAGCAAGTTACAAGAGCGGGTTATCACCAACAGAGTACTTCTTCCACGCCATAGGAGGGCGCGAAGGTCTTGTGGATACGGCGGTCAGGACTTCCCAGTCCGGTTATCTGCAGAGGCGGCTTGTGAACGCTCTGCAGGACCTTGAAGTCCAGTACGACGGGACTGTCAGGGATACCAGGAAAATGATAATCCAGTTCAAATACGGGGAAGACGGTATCAATCCGATGAACAGCGATTTCAGCAAACCTGACGCTGTCAAGCGGATCATCGAAAATGTTGTGAACGGGGAGGAATGAGCATGGATCAAAAAACCATAGAGGAGACAATTTCATCTCTCCAGCTGCCCCAGAGGGTCATTGATAACCTGATGCGTGAACTCAAAGGCGTCAAGATCACAAAGAAACAACTGGATGAGATCGTGAAGAACACACTTGCCACGTACGATTATTCCAGGATACAGGCTGGCGAGGCAGCCGGCGTCGTTTCTGCGCAGTCGATCGGTGAACCTGGTACGCAGATGACAATGAGAACTTTCCACTACGCAGGTGTGGCTGAAATCAACGTCACCCTGGGACTGCCGCGCTTGATCGAAATAGTGGATGCAAGGAAAAATCCGAGCACCCCTATGATGACCATTTTCCTTGAGAAGGAGTTTGCGTTTGACAGGGATAAAGCGCGTGAACTTGCCTGGAAGATAGAGGCTACCAGAATTACCGTGCTGGGCAGCATGTCCACGGACATCACCGAGATGAAAATAATAATCGACCTTAATAAAAAATCGCTTGTACAGCGGAATATGACAGCAAAAGAGATTGCCGATAAGATTGAAGAGGAAATAGGCAATTCTCCAGAGATATCAGGCGATACTTTAATAATGAGGCCTGAAGAAGCATCATACAGGCAACTGCTCCAGCTCGTTAAAAGCGTGCAGTCCATAATACTGAAAGGCATTAAGGATATCAAAAGAGTCGTTATCAGGAAAGAAGACAGCGGCGAGTATGTCCTGTATACCGAGGGCTCAGCTCTTAAGGAAGTGCTTGCAATAGACGGCGTTGATGCTACCAGAACAAGGACGAACAACGTCAATGAGATATTTGAAGTAATGGGAATAGAGGCAGCCAGGCTGTCCCTGATACATGAAGCTACGGAAACCCTGAGAGAGCAGGGTCTGACCGTGGATGTGAGGCATATCATGCTTGTAGCTGATATAATGACAGTTGACGGGGATGTGAAACCGATAGGCAGGCACGGTGTATCCGGAGAAAAGGCAAGCGTCTTCGCACGCGCGGCTTTCGAGGTAACCGTGAACCACCTGCTTGATTCCGGCATGAGCGGGGATGTCGATGAATTGCGGGGAGTAACAGAAAATGTTATAGTAGGCCAGCCGATAAGGCTTGGGACCGGAAATGTCAGATTGATCGCGAAAAAACCCGCACAAAGGAGTTAAATTATGGAAACCGATATAAGCAAAGTACTGCGAAGCACTATATCCACTGGTAAAGTACTTATTGGCGCAAGGCAGACTATTGATGCTGTGAAGAACGGGGAAGCACAGGTAGTTGTAGTATCTTCCAATTGTATGGAACAAACCCTGAATGAACTTAAAGGAGTGCCTGTAATAAAATACCCGGGAGCAGGGGTTGACCTGGGTGTCGCATGCGGCAAGCCGTATCCGATTACAACACTCGCGGTACTGGAGCCGGGGGAATCGGAGATACTTTCTTTCGGGAGCACGAATGAGTGAAGTCAAACTAAGTACGGACGGGATAAGATATATTGCATTATTTGAGAGCCTGACAGGAGCCAGAGCAAGGGATTGCTTTGAGGATGCCGAGAACAACAGGCTGGTATTCGTAGTAAAAAGCGGGGACATGGGGCTGGCTATCGGAAAAGGCGGGGACCGCATTAACCGCGTCAAGAAAGCCGTTGGCAGGCATGTAGAGGTCATCGAGCACTCGGAGGACCCTGTTGAGTTCGTGAAAAATGCTTTTCACCCCGTCTCAATAAAGAATGTTAATATTACTGTTAAGGATGACAAGCGCATAGCTTATGTAGAGGTACTTACTAAGGAGAAGGGGCTTGCCATCGGGAGAGACGGCAAAAATATCGAAAAGGTAAAAAAACTCTCCCTGAGGCACCATAATATAGATGATGTGATCATCAAGGGTTGAGTCCCTTGAGAACGCAATCGATTAGCGTAACGAAATTAAAATCATAATACACCGGAGGAACATAACTTCATGGGAAAAGGAATATACGCCGCTCGCAAGTTAAAGAGCGAACATAAGAAATTCAGATGGAGCGACAGGAACTACAGCAGGCGCGCACTTAATCTCGATGTAAAGGCAGACCCGCTTGGAGGAGCGCCTATGGCTCGCGGCATTGCGCTTGAGAAGGTCGGGGTCGAGGCCAAGCAGCCAAACTCGGCTATCCGCAAATGCATACGGCTTCAGCTTATCAAGAACGGAAAACAGATATCAGCTTTCTGCCCCGGTGACGGTGCTATCAACTATATTGACGAACATGATGAGGTTGTCGTGGAAAGGATAGGCGGAAGGATGGGCGGCGCAATGGGAGATATCCCCGGTGTGCGCTGGAAGGTAGTGGCTGTCAATAACGTGGACTTAAGACAACTGGTTCTCGGCAAGAAGGAAAAACCGGTGAGATAATATGCACAAATTGTTTGGAAAATGGGATTTTACCGAGGTTGAGGTCAAAGACCCGAGCATCAAGGGCTACGTGAATCTTTCGCCTGTAACTATACCGCACAGCGGCGGAAAGAACGCAAAACAGCAGTTCAGCAAATCCAGCCTGAACATCGTCGAGCGGCTTATCAACAAGATAATACGCGAGGAGAACAATACCGGCCAGAAGATCACCGCAATCCGGATGGTACAGGATGCCTTTGAGGTCATTAACAAAAAGACAGGGCAGAACCCCCTGCAGGTGCTTGTCAACGCTGTTTCAAACGCAGGACCAAGGGAAGAGACGGTCAGGCTGCAATACGGCGGTATCGCTGTCCCGAAATCTGTCGATACGGCTCCGCAGCGCCGTGTGGATACTGCGTTAAGATTAATTGCGCAGGGTGCGCAGCAGGCATCATTCGGCACAAGGAAATCATACGTCGATGCGCTTGCCGAAGAGATAATCGCAGCAGCCAACTACGATGTCAAAGGTTTTGCCATGGGCAAGAAGGATAACATCGAGCGTGTTGCAAAAGCGGCGAGGTAAATACTTCGCCTTTACTTATTTTTAATTAGTCGCAGATGATAAGAAATATGTTCACCGTGACGCGTTGCGGTGTAAACATAATGCAAAAAACGCTATTTACATGCCTCGTTACATTTGTACGGGGTTTGTGACCGATTCGCCGATCCATTTAAGATATTCTGCCGAACCTTCGCCTACATCGAACGACAATACGCACGGTACTTCATAACTGTGGAGCTGCTTCACCCTTTTTTCGATCTCTTTTACTTTTTCGGTCTTTGTCTTGACTATCATCCCGAACTCATCTGATTCTTCTATATCGTCCTTCCACCTGTAAATCGAAGTAATAGGGAAAATGTTCACGCAGGCGGCAAGGCGCTCTTCAATAAGCTTCTTTCCGATCCTGCGAGCCTCTTCCGAATTGCCAGCGGTTATATATATGATTGAAAACATAAGGGCACCCATACTTAATATGCGCGATGTGTTTAAATAAAATGCTAATGGAGACTGCAGTTGAATTATTATAATCTTTTACTCCTGTTCTTGCTGTACTGGTTATTTGTCATGTTCCTTGACAGGCGGGGAATATTAAGCAAATACAATATCACAGCGTACGGACCGATACTGATGGTCAGGACCCAGAAAGGTCAGAGACTGCTCGATAAACTCGCCGTCCATAAGAGTTTCTGGAGGATATTTGCAAACATCGGTCTTCCTGCAATGCTCATAGGCATGCTTGTAATGTTCCTGCTGATATTATTCGTTGATTTCGCTTTGATAAGATCTTTCCAGACGCAAACCATCCCGCCTCCCACCAGGATCAACGAGCCGCGTAATTTTTTCCTTATACCCGGAATTAACGAGTATATACCCTTTGAGTGGGGAGTCATTGCATTGATAGTGACCCTTATAGTGCATGAGTTCTCGCATGCGATCCTCTGTAAAGTCGAAGGTATAAGGGTAAAATCAATGGGGATACTGCTGGCAGTAATCCCGATAGGGGGGTTTGCAGAACCCGATGAGGATCAGCTTCTCGGGAAAAAAGAGGAAAAAAATGAGAAAGAGCCCGAGCCAGCCCCACCCAAAAAGGTTGCAACAAGGGGTGAACGCGTAAGGGTGCTTACAGCGGGTGTCATGGCTAACTTTGCCACAGCATTTGTCGCCTTTATTCTGTTCTTCTCGCTTCTCGGGTCTATTTCCCCGGTTGGAGAAGTGATGGTAACAAGCGTGATTCCGGGGCATCCTGCTGATGCAGCCGGTGTAAAGCCGAACATGATAATCACGCAGCTAAACGATAAACAGGTGAATAGCGCTGAAGAGTTCATGATCTATATGAACACACTGCAGCCGGGAAGTAAAATAACGCTGAACGTTATCGAAAACAGGGAAAGAAAAGTAATAGACCTTGTAACAACATCGGATAATAGTACTTACCAGGGTATCAAAGTGTACGATGTAGTACCCGGCTCTCCTGCAGAAGCTGCCGGCATAAAACCGGACATGGTCCTTGTAAGGGTCAATAATACTGAGATCAGGGGACTTGATGATTTTGTCAGTTTCATGAATTCCACAGAGCCGGGGCAGAAGATAGATGTCTATGTTCTCAGCAACAACTCTGCGAATGCATCGACGGAAGTATTCAAGAACATCGAATTAACCAGCTATCCATATGACAAAAATGCAAAAAAAGGATTCCTGGGTATCTCTTATGCGCCCGATACCGGGGCTGTGAGCTATTCTTCAGGCATCGGGGTAGGTCAATTCCAGGCTAAAAGTTTCCTGAATATGCTGGAGAGCATACCTTCGTTGTTAAACAGGGTTGAGGGCTGGGTATACCTGTTCAGCCTGCCTATATATGGATTTACAGGTAATGGTTTCCCGGGGTTCAGCGGTTTAATGACTTACTTCTATGAACCGGTAGGCTGGGCTGCTCCTTTTGGAAACGGGATTTTCTGGGTTTTGAATATACTCATGTGGGTCGGCTGGATGAATTTCTATGTTGGGCTTTTCAACTGCCTCCCGGCGGTTCCCCTTGACGGCGGACATGTATTCCGCGATGTTATGACCTCATCACTCTCAAGGATAATAGGTAATGGTGAGAAGGCCGAAAAAATAACCAATGCTGTCGTAATCTTATTTGCAGTCCTTATCCTTATGTCGCTTGTGTTCGTCGCGTTCGCGCCGTATGCTGCGCATGGGTTTTAGATTCGGCTCTGTTGTCTTTATTTACCCGTAAATCTCAGCATTACAAGGCTGACCTCATATAAAATAACAAATGGCAGCATCATCATTATCTGGCTGAACATGCTCGGATCAGGGGTGATCCAGGCTGCAACAACCAGCAGGATGATGTAAGCATGCTTCCTGTAATAAGCAAGGGTCTGCCGCGTGGTAACGCCTGCGTGAACAAGCATTGTCATAATAAGGGGTAATTCAAAGGCAAACCCTAAGATCAGGGTGGTCAGGACAATAAAATAGATAAACTCATATATCGAGAAGGTCGCATTTACACCAAGACTTATGGCATCCTGGTAGATGTAACTCAGGAAGAAAGGCAGCATGACAAAATAAGAATATCCTGCCCCCAGCAAAAACAACAACGCGGCTACAAGTATTATGAAAATCACTGAGGATTTTTTAAAGGGTATGATTTTTGTAAACCTTCCCTTCAGCCCTTTATAGGCATAATATATAATGAGCGGAGATGCTATGATAATCCCGAATATAAGAGACATTTTGAACTCAAGCATCAGCACTTCCAGGGGAGTAAGAAAAATAATGGTGGGTTTATAAGTATTTATATTCTGGGATATATTTAATATATCAGCGGATATTCTCGTCAGGTTTTGCGCTATTGCAGGATTATTGACTATAAGTTCCTTTGACATCCGGGAGAGAGAGTCTGAGATTTCAACCAGTTGTCCTGAACCGGGGTTACCAGGCAGGTTCAATTTATAGAACATATCATATTCTATTTTTTTTATTACGTTCCCCATTAACTGGAAAGAAAATATAGCTCCAGCTCCGAAAAGGGCTGCTATGTAAAACAGTTTCTTTCTTAACTCGGAAAGTATATGTGTATAATCTTCCAGCGGCATCTTAAGTTCCTATCTGTAGCGGCTCTGTTATCTTCTTCAATGTAGCTATGGCTGATAATGCGGCAAGGAAACTCGTCCTCGGATTGCCAGGCGAGGGGACATTCTCAATACGGCATGTAAATTTTCCGAAAGCCCCCTCAACTGTGATCTCATGAATATTTCTCACCGCCCCGGGGTCAACAAAAACCCTCACTTGAGTTTCTTTTGCACCTATACCTGCAAGGCTCAGTGATGCGGCGACATTGACATTTGCCGGGAAGGCTGCGATCGCCTCCTCCGCATTTCCTTCGAACAGCAGCGTCTTTTCACGGAAAGAACCGAGGTCAATATTGTTATTTATAATATATGGCGCCCCTTTCAATCCTGCCGGGTTCTTCGTAGTTGTAAGCATTACTTTATCTATACTGGCAATAGAGGCCGATCTTAAGCCGTCGATTCCTGCAATGGCTCCTGATGGTATATATATCCTGCTATGGTGGGTTGCAGCCGTTTTAACGAGCTTTTCCAGAAGCTCCGGATCTGTCAGGGCTCCAACGCTAAGTATCATAAGGTCTTTTCCCCTTTCCAGTACTTCAAGCCCGTATTCGCGGACCGCTGCCGCTGAGGCACATTCAACAACTATATCGGATTCGGATATCAGGTCATCCACAGATAGCAATCGGGGCATGTTACTGAGCGCTCCAAGCAGCTTCCCACCGTGCTCCTCGCTCCGGTCATAGACAGCTACAAGCTGTGCATTTATGAGCTTTGCATCGATAGCCTTACAAATTTCCGTGCCGATAGAACCGCATCCGATTATTCCGATTTTAAGCATAATGTATTCTGTTTCCGATAGCATCCATTAACAGCAGTATATATGTAATTGAAGAATATTAATTGTAGGGATTGATTATGTTACTGGTAGAACTTGAACGTTTCATTGAAGAAGATTTAGGTTATAATGATGTCTCATGCACTGTAGTTCCGGACTGTAAGGTCAGGGCTGAAGTGGTATCAAATGAAGACGGCATCGTTGCCGGGCTTGCCGAAGCTACTCAGGTATTCGAATATTTTGAGGTTTTTGCGACCACTGACCTTGCTGAAGGTACAGCCATAAAAAAAGATGACATCATCTTCACCCTTGAAGGCGGCGCAAGGTCTATACTCCGGGCTGAGAGGCTGGCATTGAATTTCCTGGGGAGGATGAGCGGGATCGCGACCCTGACGCGCAAATATGTTGGCAGGGCTAATGGTGTAAAGATCGCATGTACCAGGAAAACCACGCCGGGATTCCGGAAATTCGAAAAGAAAGCCGTCATAGCCGGAGGCGGCGACCCTCACAGGTTCAACCTTTCAGATACTGTGCTGATAAAGGATAACCATATTGCAGTTCTCGGACTTGAAAAGGCTCTGAAAAGCGCAAAAGATGCAGCCAGCTTCACGCAGAAAATAGAGGTTGAAGTAGAAGATACGGATTCCGCTGTTCGTGCGGCGGAACTGGGGGCGGATATTATCATGTTCGATAACATGGCGGCTGATGAGATCGAAAAATGCATTAAAAGGCTGGATGAAAAGGGACTGCGGCAGGGGTTAATCCTTGAAGCTTCAGGAGGCATTTCAATGGAGAACGCAGGTGATTATGCAAAAACCGGTGTTGATGTTATATCTATCGGCGCACTTACGCATTCATCCCTATGGCTTGATATCAGTCTGAGGATTAAACAGTAAACGTAATTTTTTTCTTCAGTAAATTCATTATCATAATGTTAATACTCATAAGGTTTATATATTATTGAATGTTAATTAATGGTAGTATGGGCAAAATGGACTACTGGATGAGACCAATCTACTTTTTGTTATTTGTATTGCTGGCGCTTCCCGTATCAGGAGAAGCTGCAACACAAACATACAACTTTACTGTCCCAAACAATACCGCCATAAATTTTGAGAACGGCGCGTATATTATTGAGGTCATTGAGATCAGTCCGCCAGTTTATGCCAAAGTGAATTTGACATTTGGCAACCTGTCTAAGATTAATAATTTATACGAGGGCGAAGCCCCTATCACGTTTAACCAGATAAGTCTCAGAGCATATACCGTTTCCGATACTGCCAGGATTTCCATAGAATTCCCGACCGGATGGGGTTACCCAAAAATATACCCGGTAGTCATACCCACCCATCCGGTAGGAGTTCCTGATATCGTCCTGACAAAATCGGTAGATAGAACCAGTCTCAATATCGGGGAAGTTGCAGAATTTAAAATCAAAGTTGAAAATAGGGGAAATGCCACTGCATATAACCTTACACTGACCGACCAGCTTCCCAACGGTTTTTCCAGCGCTAAGGGTTCAAGGTTCCCGCCTGTGATAAATACCCAACTTGCCGCCGAAGAAAGCCAGGAGGTTTATTATGCCCTGAAGGCTGTTGACTCAGGCACGTTCACTGTTGAGCCGGCAGTTGTTGTATATGGGTCAAAAACGAACAGGTCAAACTCGATTACACTGAAGGTTGCGGCGATTATGGAGGAAAAATCAAACCTGACAACAATAATTATTTTAAATAAAAATAAAATTAATATCGATGACTCTATCGAAGCCACAATAAGAGTCACTAATATCGGGAAAGCCTATGCAAGATCGGTAGTTGTAGATGGCATACCCCCATATGGCATGGAAGTCATTGAAGGAGATTTAAGGAAAGTTTACTATGATGAAGGTATAGCTCCAGGTGAAACAAAAGAGTACAGAGTAACCTTAAAAGCAACCGAAGCGGGGAATTTCACAATCAATTTGAGAACGGTTTATAATGATGATCAAATCGGTATAAAAGTGGATTCTGAAACAATCAATGTGACAGCGACAGAAAAAAATTACCTGTATGTTGTTTTACCCTTAGTTGTAGCAGCATTCGGACTGGCAACATTCGCAATAAAAAGACATAGAGAATATTCATATTAAGAGGAGACATGTTAAACGTACTATTAATCGGTGTAGGACAGTGTGGCAACAGGATTCTTGATGCAATAAACAAGGAAGCTTTTGGCGGGGGGATGGTATCTAAATATTATGGCAAGCAGAAATTCACAAGCCACGTCGAGACAATTGCGATTAATACGGCTGTGAACGACCTGAAGGAATTAAGATTCACAAAAGCCAGGGACAGGATACACGTACCTTATCTCCATGGTGTGGGAGCGAACCGGAGCGTAGGGAAAAATTGTTTCGATGAAAATAAGGAACTTTTGCTCAGTACCATAGAAGAACGGGGGGATTTTGATGTTGCTTTTGTCATTGCATCGGCATCTGGCGGTACGGGATCATCGTTCCTGCCACTCCTTATAGAGGCTATGAAAGAACGGTATAAATTCAATGTTTACGGGGTTCTTGTGCTTCCATTCAGGGAAGAAGGTGCGATTTACCTGCAGAATGCCATCTTTTGCCTGAAAGAAGTCATGGACGGGAAAGCCGATGGGAATCTTATCGTGGACAACCAGTTCTTAAAACATCTTGGCAAAGATATAAAAACCGCTTATGATGGTATCAACAGTACCATTGCGAACCGGTTCCTGTTCCTTTTAAAAGCGCTTGACAGTGAAATGATGATGGTTACCGACCTGGGGGACTTTAAGAGCGTTATGTCCGGGGGCTCAAGGCTTGCTACTATGGGTTACGGCGAGGGTGATAAAAATACTCCCGTCAAGTCGGTTATCAAGCACAGCCTTTCACATGCGGGTCTACTTTTCGAGCTTGACCCTTATAGTGAAGCGAACAGGGCCATGATAATCCTGGAAGGTGACCAGAAGTATCTTAATATTAACGATATTACGAGTGAGGTTGAAAAATTAGCCTGTGAGGTGGGCCAGGTATTCAAAGGAGTGCTTCTGCATAAGGGCGAAGTTCCACGAGTGCTGACAATATTATCGATCGGTGCATCTTCAGAACTGGATAGGCTATTCAAGATCGGGGTAGGGGCGGTAGAGAAACAGCGTGAGAAAAAGGAACTGCTGTCCGAGCAGAATAGGCTCATAGCAGAGAGGCTTGAGGGACTGGAACCTGTATATTGAGCTTAAATATTATAGCGGGCAAACTATAATCAACGTTCAATTTTACAAACCAAAATATTCATATTGTCCAGAGCAGTATCAACCATCATGGCAAAAGATAAGAAACTTGTCCAATCAGGAAATTGCAACGGATGCGGGATATGCGTTACGGTCTGCCCCACAAATACAAAACTGTCAAAGGCCGAGGACTTCGATATCAACACCGCAAAACTTGCGGTCCACGTTACCAACGGCGCGGCTGTAGTGGATTACAACACCTGCATCGCCTGCGGCATATGCTCCAAGAACTGCCCTGTCGGCTCCCTGGCAATGGTCCAGTTATAACATATTGTTTTTAATAATATACTCCGCATGCGGCGCTCTGAAAATGATAATACGGGCAGGGATATCAAAAAAGCCGCAGATATCATAAAAAAAGGCGGGATTGTCATCTATCCGACCGAGACCGTGTACGGCATAGCTGCCAATATTTTTTCAGAAGAAGCCCTGAGGAGGGTATTTGAGGTTAAAAACAGGTTCCCGGATAAACCCGTTTCAGTCGCAGTATCAAGTTTTAAAATGATGGATGAACTGGTATATATCGGCGAAAATGAGAGAAGTTTTATTGAAAAATTCCTTCCCGGACCTGTGACCGTTATACTGAAGAAAAAAAAGACGGTTCCCGATATCCTGACGCCGGGAACTGACCTGGTGGGCATACGCTATCCGGCTCATAAACTTGCAACCGGGTTCATCGAGCTTGCAGGCGTCCCTGTTACCTCGACCAGCGCCAATATATCGGGTGAGGCGCCGCCTGCGAGGGTGGAAGAAATAAAGGTAAGCGCGGACTATATCATTGACGGGGGGGATTGCAGGGGTGAACCTTCGACTGTCGTTGACCTTGTTAACCTGAAGATAGTGCGAAAAGGTGCAAAATACGGGGAAGTACTCGCTGCTCTAAGTCAAATATTCGATATGAATGGGGTGGCTGTGAAATGATATATTGGGGGACAGGCTGGCGCTAACAATCCATTTTTGAATAATCTCATTCGTTTTTGAATAAGCCGGATAGGGTGTTTTGTGGCAATCTGATTGACTCGTATTCCCTCTTCAACAGCAGCGCGTCCCCCTCAAGGTTCGGGCTTTCGCTTATGACCATTCCCTTTATACCAAACTCCGAAAAAACCTGCGCAAGCTCCATGTACTTAAAATCCGACTCCGCGAATACAAGATGCCTTCTCTCACCTTTGTCCGAATATTCTATCCCTGAGACGTGTATGTGCATATTATCAAGCCCTTCGCGCCCAAGCTTTTTCTCTATCTGCTCCAGAACATATGCAAATTCCTCGCGGGAATTGAACTTTCCGGTCCTTGCGTGCAGATGTGAAAAATCGATGCATGGCAAAAACCCCTTCCGTGATATTCATATCCTCGCTCCTTAATTGCTCTATGAGTTCCATTAGCTGCTTTTTAATTTTCCCGTACACCGCCTGCCCTGTTTCTCCCTGGAAATAACCCGCATGGATAACCACGCTTCTTGCTCCGCAGATGCTCCCTATCCTGGCGGAATTAAGTATCCTCTCCCTGCTTTTAGCGAGCGTATCACCCGCGGCGTTAAGATTGATATAATACGGGGCATGCACGCTCAGCCGTACATCAAGCTCCTTTGCCACTTCTGCGACCATGTGCGCCATGGATTCACCCATCCTGATGCCCCGGACGAACTCAAGTTCCATGCATCCAAGACCAAGCTCTCTCACCCGCTTGATACCTGACAGGCTGTCGTTCCCTTTTGAACTGAGCGGGGTGCCGGCTGTGCCAAACAGCAGGCGCTCCATTCAACCTTCTATCGTCGGAGGGGAATAGCCATACCAGGTGCCTTCCTGCTCAAGATAGTACAGCGCATCCTCAAGTATCCTCTTATGTCCTTCTTCGAAGTGAACGAGCTTGTGGAAAAGATCTTTTGTTGATTTAATATCTGTTTTTTGTGCTGCGCCGGAGTATAACTCGATAGACCTTACTTCAGTCCTGATGCCAAGCTTCAGCGCATCCCCGGTCTGCGCTACGTTAAGCGGCTGGAGCGATTCCGGAAAGACGCTGCGCGCCTTTTCCCTGTTCTCTTCATCCATTACCTGGATGTCAATGGACTTACCTGAGAGCTTTTTGTATTCTTTCTCAAGCCATTCCCTGTGGTCGCCCTCATCCTTTGCCAGCCCCCTGAATATAGCCGCTGCGTTCTCTTCCTCAATGATTTCGCTGAATATCGAATAATACTCTTTTCCGTAAATCTCGATCGCTATAGCTTCTTTGAAGATGCCAAGAATCTCGTTGTTCTGGTTTGCCGTATCGTTTCACCCCATGAAAGTTGGCTGCGATTGATATTAAAGATTGGTATGATGCAATAATTTTTAGGGGATGAAACCCATGTATATTAAAACAACAGGTGCTATTATGGCGGATCATCCAAAAGTCAAGGATTACATGACAACGGAAGTGAATACGGTCTCACCCGACAATACGGTCAGGGATGCCATACGGCTGATAAGGAGAACGGGTCATGATGGCTTTCCCGTTGTCAGGGATAGTAGAGTCATAGGATATATTTCTGCGGCTGATATGCTTGAAAAGAGCCTCGATGAGAAAATCTCAAACATCATGAGCAGGGATATGCTTGTGGCGGATACGGAGATGGACATGAACGACGTGGCGCGTGTGATATTCAGGTCTGGCAAATCAAAATTGCCTGTTGTGGACTCAAACGAGCACCTGCGCGGTATTATTACGAATACTGATGTCATACGCTCCCATATAGAAAAAACAAGCCCGCAGAAGGTCTGGACTCTCAAGAAGACGCTTGAAGCTATCCATAACATCCACGTTGATGTGGTTCGTGAGACCGTCAACATTGACGAACTTATTCCGACGCAGCCCAAGGTCTATGCGGATGAACTTGACGGCAGGATATATGAGCTGAAAAAAGGCCTGGCTGAACCGATAGTTGTGATAAAGAAACCGGATAAGCTCATACTTGTCGATGGTCACCACAGGGTCATTGCAGCCAGGAAGCTCGGAATAAAAAGCATGGACGCCTATGTTATCCCGCTGGGGGATGATGTGCGCCTTGGCATGGAAAAAACAGCCGCCTCGGCAGGTCTGCATACACTCTCGGATATCAAGATACTTGATTATGCCAAGCATCCGCTTATCGAGGTAACAAAGAGGCTGAAAAAGAACGACGAGAACGGCCTGACTGATGTGGCGCAATAAGTCCCGGAAATACAGGGACTTTCAGCAAACCACAAGTTTTTATCCATAAACTGCAAGTTTATCCAGTATATCTGTTTTTGAGATAAGCCCTACAATATCCCCGTTCGATCTGACAAGCAGTCTTCCCACTTTCTCTTTGCTAAAGACCTTTACAACCTCATAGAGAGGCAGTTCCGCATCAACGGATATTATCCTCTTGCTCATAATATCCTTTATCTTAAGACTGGTCTTACCATCCGCAAGTGTCTTTCCGATATCGGTAAGTGTCACTATACCCACGATGGCGTTCTTATCTTTAACAGGCGCCCCATGGATTTTATTATCAACAAGGATCCTCGATGCTTCCTGTATCGTGGCTATAGCAGGTATGGTTATGGTCTGTTTTTTGATATAGTTCTTAACAGGTTTTTTGGGCAGGGAAACCATTTCCTGTATAACAAATAATATCGAGTTCTGGATATCATCCCTGCCGATAACTTCCCCGCGCATTACCAGTTTATTAACAGGCGTGGGTCCGATCATGATAATGTCCCCGATATCGAATTTCTTTATATCCCCGATAACGTGTACCGTAGCATTGCAAAGGTCAGGATGCCTGACAGTCGTAAAACTGATCTCAGCGGCTGTCGCGTTAGGGATGAGTTCATCATTCCGCTTTATCGGGACTACGGTCTCTTTTTCCATTTCTAATAAGCAGAGGGCGCGGTATGTCTCGCCGGTCGCCTTGTATCCACCCTTCGGTCCCGGCACACCTTCCACCAGCCCCAGCGCTTTAAGGGACTGCATCTGATTCCTGACAGTCCCGGGGTTCCTGTTTATAACCTCGGCAATATCTTCACCCTTGATAGCCAGTTTCCTTTCCCTGTATAAATTAATTAACGCAGTTAAAATCTCTTTCTGAATAGGCGTGAGTTCCATTGTCTAACTCTCCTGAGTACATATTATATAGAAGGTATGTATATAACTATTGATTATGATAGTTACCCATACACCCTCGGTTTGTTCAATCTCCTATTTATTAAGCTAAAATTAGTATTCATTATTAATAAATATATGCCCTATTTAACATTGATTTATGCTGGTTACCTATCTTTTCTCCCATTTTTGCAGGTATAGCACTTCTGACAGCGTTTTCCCCCTCTTGATCTCATCCCGGATTCTGCGCTCGTTTTTCTCGACTTCAACAGCCCGCCTCGCGACCTCGTATCCCCTCTCTTTGGGTATCACGACAACGCCGTTATCATCCCCTACGATATAATCACCGGGTTTGACTGTTTGACCTCCGCACTGTATCTCTGCGTTTATCTCCCCGAACCCTTTCGGCTCGCCTGCATTAGGCATTATTGAACTTGCGAATACGGGGAAATTAAGCCGCCTGATATCGTCCACGTCCCTCACCGCGCCATCGATCACAACGCCTGATACGCCGTTATTGATACAGCTCAATGTCGCCAGTTCCCCCCAGGGAGCGACGTGCGGACTGCCGTTATAGATAACTATGATATCATCTTTTTTTGCAACATCGATAGCTTCTACGGTCTTTGCCCAGTCGCCCTCAAAGGTCTGGACCGTGACAGCCCTGCCCACAGCTTTGTTGCCGGGACAGATGCAGCGGATGTTCTTCATGGCTCCCTTCCTGTGCATGGCATCGGAGATGTTGGGTGTAGATACACGCCTGAGTAAAAGAAGCGTCTGCTCATCGATTGATCTCTCAGGCTCCTCGGCGACTTCCGGGGCATCGATGCTCCGGCGGATAGCTCTTGCAGACTCTGTTACACTGGATGAACGAACGATGTTCCCTCCTATGATAATTATACTCGCCCCTGATATGACCGCCTTCGCAGCGCTCTGCGCATCCAGCCCCCCGGCTACCGCGACGGGCACGTTAATCTTGAGATCCCTGAGTATCCTGACAGGGTCCTGACCCGTCATCTGCTGATCGATGCCTACATGCACATTGATATAATCAATCCCCATTTCCACCAGTTCTTTTGCTCTCCTTGCCGGATCGTCTGTGGAAATCAGGTCAGCCATGAGTTTCACACCGTATTTACGGGCTGCCCGTACCGCATCCATGATAGCTGAGCTATCGGCGCTGCCGAGAAGGATTACTATATCAGCGCCCGCTTTAGCAGCCATCTCAACCTCAAGGGCACCCGTATCAATGGTTTTCATATCAGCCAGGACAGCATGCTCCGGGAATGCCGCTTTAAGCCTTCTTACAGCGTTCATGCCTTCGCTTTTGATCAGAGGGGTCCCCGCTTCTATCCAGTCCGCCCCTCCTTCTATAGCTTCTTTTGCTATCTGGATAGCCCGGTCTGTCTCTAAAATATCAAGCGCGACCTGAAGTATTGGTTTGATAGTATCACCACAAATAAATTCGTGTGCGTAATTAAAGCTTTAATGGTTGATATCAGCACTGGCGTACAATCCGCTATCTGCTACTATCGCAGGGTTGGATGGGCTTGGTTGAATGGCAGGGTTTTTATACTTTAATGGTTTACCAACCCTCATATATCTATTACTTAAAAAAAAACTAAAGTTTCAAAAAAAGGTGATATGGATGATCAAGGGGAATATTTGTGCAGAGCGTCTGCTCAAGATTGCTATTGGAATTACAATACTGATATTATTGTCCGGCGGCATTGCCGGTGCAGCTCCCTCAACGGGTAACAGGGTATGGGACGGCAGTAAAGGGATGCCGACAACTTACACGTGGAACTCGTACAGTTTTGCAGGATTTTATTACAATCTTAATGATAATCTGGGGACCGAGCAGCTTACTATCAGGAATATAAAAAGAACAATAGATGAAGGCGATATCCGGTACACGACCGCCCCTGCGGAGGTAAGTTTCGGTTATTCGGGCTTTGGCAAATATCAGGTAATCGGTTTCATGGCTGACAAATATTTTGCAGGTTATACCAAAAACAGCATTGTTTCCAACAAAGAAGTAAAAAGCACGCTTGGTAAAAGTCAACTGCACAGGGTGCTTCTTGATGATAATGATAAACGGATTGTTGCCGAGGGCGGTACGCTGACCTTAAAAGAGGGTTATGTACTGAAAATGAAGGAAGTTGACATAGGCGCCGGTCCCGGACAGATATGGATTACTCTATTGAAGGACGGGAACGAAGTTGATAACGGCGTAGTTTCCGGGGATAGTGCCTATATATATTCGAAAAAAGTGGGGAGCGTAATTGACCTGCCGATTATAGCGGTGCATTTTGATAATGTATTCCGCGGCAGGGAAGTGAATGCTGCCTTTGTCAGAGGTGTTTTCCAGCTTTCTGAGTCCTTTACTCTGGTGAGAAACGGTGACAGGTATGGCGAAATGGAGATAAGCGACGTCGGTCTGGGCGGAATCGATATGGAAAACAGGAATTCTATCAGCCTTTCTCCGGGAAATACAGTAGATTTGATGGGTGACCTGAAACTCACGGTCGCAGACAGCGATGTTCTGCGATTTGCCTTATCTGTAGAAAAAACAGGTACTTTCGAAGTAAGGGGAACGGTTTACCCCGCGATTGATGAATGGACGCCCCTGAACTTCGGTCTCAATGTCGGCGGCACGAACATAGGCTTTTACTACGATATAGATCAGGACATAGGGAACGAAAACCTGAGAATCGAGCAGATCAGCGGTTCCTCGATTCCAAGGGGTAAATTAAAATATTCTACATCATCACAGGAGATCGGCTTCGGTTATTCAGGTTTTGGCAAATACCAGGTGATCGGCTTCATGGCTGACAAATATTTTGCAGGCTTTACCAAAAACAGTGCCATTTCCGGAAAAGAAGTAAAAAGCACACTTGGAAGGAATCAACTGCACAGGGTGCTTATTGACGATGATACAAAGCGCATTGTTTCCCAGGGGAGCACATTGACTTTAAAAGAGGGCTATGTGCTGAAAATGAAAGACATAGACATCGGTGCCGGGCAGGGGCAGATTCTGATCGCATTATTAAAGGATGGCAGCGAGGTTGATACCGATGTTGTTTCCGGACAGGATACTTATATATATTCCAAAAAAGTTGGGGCTGAAAGCGATCTGCCCATCATAGCTATTAACTTCGATGATATATTCAGGGGCAGGGAAGTAAATGCTGCCTTTGTAAGGGGCATTTTCCAGATATCCGAATCCTTTATCCCGGTGAAAACAGGGGACAGGTACGGCGAAATGGAAATTAGCAGTGTTGATGCGAATAGTATCAGGATGGAAAATAAGAACTCTATTGGTCTCTCCTCCGGCAGCACTGTAGACCTGATGGGCAATATCAAGTTCAGGGTAGCGGATTCCAGCGATGTCAGGTTATATCCTTTTGTCATGGTGACGCCTGAGATGATTGCGAACCAGCTTTTGATTGACGCTCCTGCCAGGGCTTCTGCCGGAGATGCTATAATTGTAAAAGTTACAGCCGGAGGTAAGGCGGTCGAAGGAGCATCGGTCGGGATTGATTCCGATACCGTACAGACTGACAGGGATGGTATCGTTAATTATACCCTGAAAAAAACACTGGATGGCGGTTTATACAACCTGACCGCGACCAAGCTTGGATACCAGAAGGCAAGCAAGGGCATAGAAATAAAGGAGTATATTGAGAACAGGCTGAGCATAGATGCGCCTGTAAAGGCAAACCAGTTCGAGACAATAACTATAAAAGTTACACAAAACGACCTGCCTGTCAGCGGCGTGACCGTCTTGTTCGACAATATAACAGCAGGTCAGACTGATAGCAGCGGCGCCGTGAAGTACACGCTTGAAGAGAGCGGGACTCATACTATATATGCTTCAAAGAGCGGTTATACCACTGCCGCCAGGGATATTGATATCAGGATGCCTTATTCGGAGTATAAGGCGCTTGATATTAACATCGATCCTGAAGTTGTTTCCACAGGGCAGACGGCTGTGATCAGATCTAACGTAACAAACGCCGGTACGAAAAAAGATACTCTTCCGGTGGTGCTGATAATTAATAACACCGAGGTTGGTAGCAAGCCTGTCACTCTTGCTCCCGGCGAGGTAAAAGAGATCACCTTCAATCAGGAAGTAGCTCTGCCGGCGGGTAATTACACGGTCGAGATACTCGGGCAGAAGAAGCTGATAGAGGTCAGGGAATCATCCCCGGTTAATATTTTTCTGATCCTGGGAATAATAATTGTCGTAGGAGCGATTATTATTTACTACATGACAGCGAAAAAAAGTATATTTGAGGTAATAAAAAAGCCAAAATGAAAAGAGAAGAAGGATATTGAGCTTATCTGCCAGGCTCTATTATGTGTTCCTTTGCCGCCGCGGTCGTCTCCCTTCCCTGCGGCGTCCGCTTGATGAATCCTACCTGGATTAGATACGGCTCATAAACCTCTTCGATAGTCCTGACCTCTTCACCTATGGAGATAGCGATTGTCTTGACACCCACAGGACCGCCTCCGAAATCTTTTGCGATCACTTTAAGGATGCGCCTGTCAAGGTCATCAAGCCCGAGCCTGTCTATGCCCAGCATGGTCAGTGCATTATCCGCAACCTCCTGCGTTATTTCCCCGGCAGCTTTCACGATCGCAAAATCCCTCGCCCGCCTGAGCAGTCGGTTGGCGATACGGGGTGTGCCGCGGCTGCGCTTCGCGATTTCCAGCGCACCGTCGGCTGTTACGGGAATGACCAGAATAGAGGCGCTTCTCTTTACTACCTGCACAAGTTCATCAACCCGGTACAGGTTAAGCCGCGCAGTGAAACCGAACCTGTCCCGGAACGGTGAGCCCAGCATGCCGATTTTTGTGGTTGCGCCGATAAGGGTAAAACTTTCAAGATTAAGTTTTATAGACCTGGCGCTCGGTCCTTCACCTATCATGACGTCGATCTCAAAGTCCTCCATTGCAGGATACAGGATTTCTTCGATAACATGATTGAGGCGGTGGATCTCGTCTATAAAGAGCACATCCCCTTTCTTGAGCGTGGTCAGTATAGCAGCAAGGTCGCCCGGGCGCTCAAGCACCGGTCCTGATGTAGCTTTGATGCCTGTGCCCATCTCGTTCGCTATTATATGCGCAAGCGTGGTCTTGCCAAGGCCGGGAGGTCCTGAGAAGAGGATATGGTCAAGAGGTTCTCCGCGTTTTTTGGAGGCTTCGATAAATATTTTCAGGGATTCCTTGAGGGAACTCTGCCCGATGAATTCATCAAGCTTTGCAGGACGGATCGTAGTATCTTCACTTTCGTCTCTCAGCGGGGTTGATGCAATGATTCTTTCTTCCATGTTAAGTATTCGTACCCTTTTATGAAGTCGTCTTCGACTGATTTAATAGATTTCTTATCTCCCGCTGTTTATATAAACATTCTCCCGGGTTGGCTTGCGGATTTTGGTACTTCTTGGCGCGCTTAAAAATTGGGAATATAGCGTCTTTGTTTCATCAAAAAGGGCAGCGCGGCGGGTGAGGTTGTGAAGGAGATGCGGCGGAATGAAATTAAGAAGATTTACCTCTCCTTCAACCTCGCCAGCGCCGCCTTGACCAGTGCCTGCACCGTTGGTTCCTTTAATCCCGCAGCTACGGCATCCACAGCCTCTTTAGCCTCGCGTTGCGTAAATCCAAGGGAGACAAGGGCGCTCACGGCATCGTAATTAGCGCTGCTTACGCCGGCAAGCACGACCCCTTCCATCTTCTTTTTCATCTTGTCCCGGAGTTCCAGTATCAGCCTCTTCGCATTTTTTGGACCTACACCAGAAATGCGTGTAAGGACTTTCTCATCCTCATTGATTATCGCTGCTGCAAGTTCCTCAATCCTAATCTGGGAAAGGATATTAAGCGCTATCTGGGGTCCCACTCTCGTAACACTGATAAGAAGTTTGAACATCTCAAGCTCGCTTGGGCTTGTAAATCCGTAAAGCATGAGCGCATCCTCCCTGACCTGCAGGTGCGTGTACAGCTTTACCTTCTCTTTCCTGTCGCCAAGTTCAGCAAGTGCAGGCTGCGTGACATTGACCTGATACCCAATGCCTCCGACATCAATCACCACAAAACTCTCGCCCCTGTGCGCTATTTCTCCATAGATATGTGAAATCATATTGATTCTTCAACAGTTGAAGATTCGCCTCTTTTGCATTTCTTAATATCTCCTTCGCATATTACATTTGATATATGTTTAATTTTATTTAAGGGCTTTTGCCTGTTAATAGATGTTGTTAACATAAGAAAGAGCTGTAACATATGTTATCAGTCCCGGAATTAATCTCTTTAGATACAAACAACGAACTAATACGAACTCGTACGAACTCTATGATTAGCCGGGCTAAGTTAGCTTAGTATTGTTACAAAATTCAACAATGAGTTCGTTGTGAGTTCGTACGAGTTAGTTGTTAAATCTATTTAAATTAACACAAGCTGTTAACAAATTAGCATATAAATTTAAACAAAAATTTCGAATATTCTTTATACCTCCAGGCCAATTCTGCTATGATGAAGCTAATAGGGCTGCTGTCGCTCTTTATCCTTTCAACCGCCATTATCCCGGCGACCGCCCAGCCCACACAGTGGTACACCTACGAGGAAGGCATCCTTGCAGCAAGCATAAAGGATAAACCCATAATTATGGATTTCTATGCAGACTGGTGCCAGCCGTGCATAGCGATGGAAGAGGGGACTTACCCGGACCCGCGCGTAGTCGGGGAGATGGCGAATTTTATCGCAATAAAGGTCGATACACAAAAGAGAATAGATATAGAAAGCAAGTATGGTATAGCCTATTATCCCACTGTTGTATTCCTGGACCCAAAAGGGAAGGAGCTGTCAAGGCATATCGGTTACCTCGGACCTGAAGAGATGGTGCAGGAGATAAAGCGCTCCAGCGGGAAATTGCCAAAAGAATCGCCTGGGTTTGAGACATTACCAGTAATGGTAGCACTTGTTCTCCTGGCTGTTAAAAGGTTTAACGGGTGAATTTCTTAAGATTTTTCACCATCGAGCCCGTAAGCGAGGGAACGTCTATCAGCTTCTCAGCTTCGATCACTTCCTGCGGTTTGGCAGCAGTTGAGGGGTATTCCGGGACTGCCATGCAGCAGGTCGCGGGCTTTGTCGATGGCTCAAATGTGCCAATTTTACGCGCAATATCCGTTATCTCGAGCTTATCCAGTCCTATCAGGGGATGATAGATAGGATATTCCATGCCGTACATCTCAGCAAGCATGTTCTGCGATGTCTGGGATGCCACCTGACCGAGCGATGAGCCTGTGATAATGCCATGCGCGCTTTCCAGTTTCAAAACCTCGGATGCGATGCGGTACATCATCCGCCTGCACAGCACGCAGTTCAGCCTGTTATCGCAGTTGCTCAGGAATGCCAGGAGGTTTTCGCCATGAGGAGCCTCGTATACTGTGAATTTTTTCTGCGGCGACCATTTCTGGAGAACATCGATGCACTGCATCGCCCTCTCGCGTGTGGTCTCATCCGAGAAAGGCTCGTTATTGAGATACAGCGGTACTATTTCGCAGCCCCTTTTCATCATCAGCCATGCTGCCACAGGCGAGTCTATGCCGCCTGAGATGAGCGCGACCATCTTGCCCTGTGTTCCCATTGGCAAGCCGCCGGCGCCCTTTACCGATTCCGTAAAGACATACGCCATTTTTGCCTGATCTCCACGAAAATCTCTATATCAGGGTTATCAAGGTCAACCGTAATATTTTTGTTCATTTGCTGAAAAACCGCATCTCCGCATACAACGCCTATATCACGGGATGTAAAATCGTGGTTCCCGGCCCGCCTTGCCCTGATAGCGAAGGACTGCCCCTCCTTCATGATACTGCCTGCAACTTCTGCGCAGAGCTTTGCAGCCGATTCAAGGGTCGGCTCACACGTATAAGCAGGGCTTGCGGATACTACGCCAAAAACTTTTACCGCGCTTTTCAAGGCGCCGGGGTCTTCGGTATGTATGAAGACCCTGCCCATTTCCTTGCTGATCTCCGAATATGAGCTGCCATCAGCGTAAAGCATCGCTTTCAGGTTCTTTACCAGTGCCTGTTCGTACCTTGCTCTCACCCTGTTGCTTTTCAGGGCAAGTTCATCATATCTTACTAATACTACATCTGTAGTCACGCGGCTTCCATTGTGCTTTCATGATTTAAAGATTCTGTTTTTCGAAAGGACAAACCGTAACATGGACAAATATGGATAGTGCGCCGCATACAGTAACAAGTACAAGCGGAATTTTTGACTCGGGGTCCATAGGTAACGGGCAGACATTTAGCTACACATTTAATACGGCAGGTACCTTTGAATATTCCTGCATTGTCCATCCCAGTATGCAGCACGGAAAAGTAATTGTGACCTGATAAAGGTCTCAATTTACTTTTTTAGGTTAAAGTAGTAATCCAGCTGGGGAAATGATTAGTTTCACCCCGCTTGGAGCGCCCATATATACCGACCGGGTTATTTTTGAGCGAGGTGATTAATATGGATTTATTCTGGAGCGGTCTTGTAAACCGTGCTTCTGAGCACACATGGAATGGAAGAAGAAGCCAGTTCAGCAAGGTATTTGAAGTTGCTATACAGGATATGGTAATAGAGAAGCAGGAAGAGAGTGTATAGATAACGCACTGATAAAGATGGTTAACAATAGCCTCAAATTATTTACTTACCCCGGCTCTAAAATCTGTCCGGGTGTTCAATATAAACGGGGTAAGTAAAATTAATTTCATAACTATGCCTGGGAGCGATCTTCTTGCTCCAGCTCTACCCCGATTAGCATATATTCCCCGCATATACAAACAGGCTCACCATGTTTTTTAACCAGTTCGATGTTATGTTCTACCTTAAAACAGCATTTCGGACATTGCCATATTATTTTTGTGCGCATAAGCCCCTTCTTGCGATACGTATCTGGTTAATCTTGAGTGTATTTTAAAGGATATAAAAGGTTACAGCGTAGAGAATTTTATAAGAAATTATTGAAATCGCTTAAGAAAACTTATTTTATTATAAGGACTATATCAGGCATATGAAAACCGTTTATCTTGCAGCACCACTTTTTACGGGGGCTGAGCTTGATTTTAACCGCAAGCTCAGGGATGAGATAAAGAAAGCAGGCTCCAATGTTTTCCTGCCGCAGGAGGACTCAAATAACATAAAGGATGAGAAAAACAGGCAGAAAATTATCTTTGATAAAAACCTGGCTGCGATCGATAAAGCGGATATACTCGTTGCTGTAATTGATGGGGCGGATGTTGATTCCGGGACGTCATGGGAGATCGGGTATGCTTATGCGCTCGGTAAGCCGGTACTTGGACTGAGGACTGATTTTCGCACCCTGGGCATTGAAGGCACTGTAAATCTTATGATTGAGCGATCAATCATTCTCTGTTCAGGTATTCCGGAGTTATTGGCTCGTTTAAAGAGTTTCAAATAAACTATAAAAAGTATTAATTCGTTGACTGTGTGTTTCTCTCAATAATCAGGCGCTTATTATCAGCATCCACCGTGATTATCAGCTTATCACCTTCCTTAAATGGGAAGAGCCCGTCCCTTGCAACCTCGGCAGGTACATAGATAAAAAAACGGTCGTATTCTTTTCCAGCCGTCTTTGTCCGGCGGTTAATTAATTTCCCTTGTCCAGAAATCACGTTTTGCTCACGGCGCTAACATATTTTATCATCCATATCTATTTTATGGGTAGTTATTTTTTACCCCCATATTAGTAGCAAAAACTATATAAGTCATTAAAAGGTATTAAGCCGAGGTTGCGGGCCGCGGTTAGCACTGTTTTTCAACTCCCCAACTCCCCAACCGCGAACCGTCGGCACGCAACTGGAGAACAGTACAGATTATGCCTCATCTGATAGACCCGTTTTCAACATAAACCAAACACTTCTTTTATCCGGTACCAGTCGGCAGCTACTGTTACTTATTTAAGTTATCGCCTCTGCAGATCAAAGACATATCTACTTACTCGCGGCGCTACACCGCCGCATGCCCTGTAAAAGTCAATTTTCCAATTTTTTCCTTCCAGTAACCTTTTAAAATGTGGTATCTCAAAATCCTTCTTGAATGTATAAAAGTGGATCGTTCCCCCGGATTTCAATATGGGGCAAGCAAGCATTAAAAAGCGGTCGTGACCATAAGGGGCAGGCATCACTATCCTGTCAAAAGGTTTTTTGAAAAGATTAGCCATTAAATTCGCATCACCAAGGACAATATTGGCGTCAATATTATTGAGTTCTGTGTTTTTTTTGAATAAAGCGCATGCATCCGGGTTATTATCAAGTCCTGTTACATTCACGTTTCTCCTCTTCCTGATTGGAATCAGAAACGGTCCGACACCGCAGAATAATACAAGGATATCTTCTCCATCTTTCGCTTTTTCTACGATCCTGTTCCGTTCAAAAGCCAGTTTTCCTGAAAAATAGGTCTTTGTTATATCTATTTGAAAAACACAGCCGTTCTCCCTGTGCAGGGTTTTGGTGGTATTACCAAGAAGCAGCTCAAATTCCCCGATACGCTTTTCCCCTCTTAGCATATTTACCTTGCGCAGGATTGTCCTGATATCTTTCCTGTGGGACGCCAGCGCCTGTGCGATAAGATATTTTTCATTATCAAGTGCTGGAGGGATATTGATAATCGCGATATCCCCGATGACCTCAAAACCGCCCGGCAGGAGGAAGAGTTTTTTCTGAGGCAGTTTGTTATTCAGGAGGTCTTTAATCGACATTGGTATCGAGGTTCACAAGCGCGCTTGCAAGCATGATAGCCCGGGCAGCATCCTCTTTTACCCTGGAGGTATCCACGAACACTTTTTCCATCAGTACGGGCGCACCATAGCCATGTCCGCCGCCCAGGAACACAAGCGTCCTGAAAATAAGGTTACCTGATATTCCATCAGGTGCAATGATGAAATTAGCCTCCTTGATGGCATCCTCTATCAGGATCGAATAGTTCTTTGCATTAATCCCCGACTCACATGCTTTTTTTGTAACAAGCTCAGCCTCTTCAAGCGTCCTGTCTACCTGTTTATCCCTGCCGGCATCCTCGAACCTACCGCCTGAGAGAATCCCGACTTTCGCCTGGATACCGAGGCGTTCGAAATATTCGACGCCACGCTTTACCAGTTCAACCTTATCCTTTACCGAATTTCCTTCATCGATCCCCACAGGCGCCAGGAAAAACGGAGTTCCCTCTGCGGTTTCAAGTAATGCCGCCCTGTAAAGCTTCTTCATACCAAATGAGCCTTTTAGCGCTGTGAGAGTTTTTGTAGCACTGAGCGTTCCCCGTACAGCCCCGTCTATCTCTCCGCTTACCAGAAGCTCTACTAATTTCCCGGACGGCTCTGTGGAATGTACTATTTTAAGACCTGTACCTGTCGTTCTTATCTGTTCTTCATTACCTACGAGCACAACCTCGGCATAATCGCCGACGTCTTCTGCGCTTTTAATGAACTCTTCGGAGAGCCTGCCGATACCAAGCCCTATCCTTGCATGGTTCTCCCTTGCTTTTCTTTCGATGTCAGAAATAATTCCCATAAACCGATTAGATTACGATTATTTCTTTCTGCCCAGTTCTTTTGAACGCTCGCATGCAGCAATCACAGCGTTCATCATTGCAACGCGGACGCCGCGCTCTTCCATAACCCTGATGCCCCGGATTGTTGTCCCGCCGGGTGAGGTAACCATATCCTTTAATTCGCCTGTATGGGTCGCGTTCGAAAGTACCATTTTAGCCGCCCCGAGAACTGTCTGCGCCGCCAGCAGCCTAGCCGTGTTCCTGTCAAGACCTTCATGCACGCCGCCGTCTGCAAGCGCTTCTATTATCATGAAAATATATGCCGGTCCGCTTCCTGATAATCCCGTAACTGCATCCATAAGATGTTCCGGTAATAATACTGTCCTGCCGATGGAACTGAAGATATCGCTCACCAGGGATACATCCTCTTCAGATACGGCGTTTCCAGGGCTTATTGCGCAGGCTGCTTCTCTCACGGTAGCGGCTATATTGGGCATCACCCTTACCACTTTTGTCCCCGCAGGCAGGGCTTTTTCAAAGGTCTCTATCGGGACACCGGCTGCTATCGATATAATGAGCTGTTTCTTTACAGAATCTTTGAGCTCTCCCAGAACAGCCGGGATAGTCTGCGGCTTGACCGCGATAATGATTATATCTGCACCGAGGACAACATCACAATTATCCTTGCAAATGTTGATTCTACATTCTTTCTCCAGCAGCTCCAGTTTTGCATGGTCAGCGTCGCCTGCATAGATTTTCGAAGGTGCAATGAGTTTAGCCGTAAGAATGCCTTTGATGAGGGCTTCACCCATTTTTCCGGTGCCGATAAACCCTATTTTTTTATTATCCGTGCCAGTCATTGCCTCCATTAAAGTGACTGAATCGATAAAAACATTTGTATGAGATTGGACTTGGCGAAAAAATTAAAAACTAACCGGTCTTACTGAGTTTCAATATTGCGGCTGCGATATCCCCTTTTGTCTCTTTGAGCGCGCTTCTTGCGTCGCTCTCGCTTGCTTTCGTTTGCTCCATCACAAGCCTGATATCTTCTTCCGGGATTTTTGCTTCGCGCGCCACTTCCTGGGCAGTCCCGACAACCTGATATGTCTTCATGCCCTTGGCATCCATTATTGTGACCTGCGCATCCTTGAATATAAGCTCCTTCTCAGGGGTCCGGATTATCACTTCTTCCACATTTTCTATCTCGTTGATGTCAATTCCCATCTGCTTCATCATCGAAGCCATCTTGCGGGGATTGATACCCTTGCCAAGTCCCGGGAACATCTAACTCACCCGCAACTGCCGCATCCTGAACCGCACCTGGCATTCGGGTTATCTATAATGAAACCCTTTCCGTGATCGTTATCTATGTAATCGATTTTGAATTCATCGATATCTTCCTGGAGGTCTTTATTGAAGAATATCTTTATCCCGTTGCTCTCCAGTACCGTATCGTCGCTTTTTGGGGATTTTTCAAGCGTAAGACCATACTGGACACCGCTGCAGCCCATACCGGCTGCAAATATGCGCAATCCATGGTCGCTTTTCTTTTCACTTTCAAGTATTTGTTTCAATTCTGATGCGGCTGCATCTGTAATTTCTATCATTCGGATCTCCTTCTTTCCCTCTATGTTTTGGATATATATAAAAATATCAGTGCTTTACCCGGTAATTTTCGGTCAAATGTATTTAATTGTAATTAATTATAATTCAGAAAAGTATATATATTATGAAAGAAAGTTTTAAATAAGGTGATACGATGGAGCCACTCAGGCTTAGAATAAAAAGGCGCCTTGAAGTATACCTGGAACTTGACATAGACGGGATTAGGAAATTTGTAATAAATATACTGCTGGAACTAAAAAAGGTAACTGTAGACATGCTGTATCGTGAGATAAATAAAAAATTCAAAGTTTCTTACAGTGCTGTGGCTTCAACACTGGGTTATATCCACTCCAAGCTAGGCATCCTGCATGCCTTCAAAGAATCGTATAAAACACCCACTGTGTACTCATTAAAAGAAGAGTACGTGGATTTAATCAAAAGTGCTTTAGTTAATAAAAAACCTATTAGCATATCATAGAGTTAATCTCATTATTTAACTCAATAAAGCGTTTGATTATTTTTTCATCAAACAGTTTTTCTCTCAGGGTCAGTAACAGTTCATCCATAGTGCCGACCCTGGAGCCGGATACAAGATTATCCGCATGCGCAACTACCTTTTCTTCATTAATATTCACTATTTTTTCGCCAAGCCCATTCTCAAGCGCTATCCCGGCGCCTTTAACTGCATGGTCGATACCATGTGTTTTTGACCTGCCGATATCATGAAGCAGCCCGCCTGAGAAAACAGCGTCCACATCTACTCTTATTGATGTCCCTCTTTTTTGCGCGCACCAGTTGATCTCAAGCAGGCGCACCTGCGGTCATTGCTTCAAGCTCTGATATCCTCTGTTTCAGGGCTTTGATAACAGGTTCATTGTCCTGGTATGCCAGGTCCTCACCGCATACCGGGCACATAAAATCAAGCTCTGCCGCATCATCGAAAAGATAACGTCCGCACTGGTTCTTGCATGTATAGAAAACTTTCCCGTCCTCAAATTCAAGCTTGGCCCTGAGGTTCCTCAAAGTTCTTTTAGCCTCAATTTCAAGCTGTCGGTTCAGGCTGCCAAGGTCAAGCTTCCATAGATACGTAAGCCAGCCGCTATCTGTATCCCTTACCCTGCGATACAGTGCAAGCCTGTTCTCGTATAAAATGAAAAGGGTCCTCCTTACGATATTCAATAAAACTCCGGTCACCTCGGCTATCTTCTCATCCGTAACCTCGCCTTCGGGCATCTTTTGCACGACTTTGAAACCCTCGTCGCCAACAAGATTTATGAAATAACCTCTGATAACGGGATCATTCAAATCAACCAAAAATCATCACCATCCTATTCTTGATTTATTATGACTTTAAGTTTCCGTCGTGACCTTAATACTATGTGCATATCTGCCCGCCTCCCCTAAAGCTGTCTCGCGTGTTTTGCCAGTTCCAAGGAATGTGGTCACAGGTTCATCGGGCTGCACAATCCACCCGCTTTGAGGGACATCCACAGCACGTCCGGTATTCATGCATTTAATTAACCTGTCCGAGAGCCTGTTATCTATAACAACTTTCCTGTCTGCGTACAGTATGGTCTTGGCTGCAAAACACTTAGCTTTTTTTGGTTCTGGAAGCCAGCCTTTAAATGCCTCCACATGTGCATCAAAAACATTTATTCCGGTTGACAGCTCCACCGTGTCGATACTTCCCTGGAAACGCGGATTGACCTCGATGGCGACTATTCCGTTCTCCGTCCGGATGAAATCCACGCCGTTTGTACCTGCAAGCCCGAATTCCAGAGCTATCTGTGTCGAATATCTTATCATTTCTTCGCTAAATCCTGAAACGAACGGCGTGATGTTGCCGCAATAAGCAAAAGGCAGTCTTGTAAGCCAGGGAACACCAATCAACTGCTCATTCAGGGACACGACAACGGCATCATCCCCGGTGCCTATTAAAGAAGCGCTGCACGGTATGCCTTCCACGAATTCCTGTGCTATGAGCTCGCCAGCATCATCCCGCGCGCTAAAAACAGCCAGTTCATCTTCGTTTATGGCGATGGCGTTCCTCATACCCCCGGAGCCCGACCTCGGTTTTATCATCAGTGGAAATCCAAGCCCCGATGCTTTATCAAGCGGCTCGGTCTCAGGATGAGGTATCTCCATTGACCTGAATTTCTTTGCTATCTTTAATTTGTCATTCACTTCTTCAATTAACGATAACCTGTTATTCAGGGTATTTTTGAATTTCAGCTTTTCATAACCCGGTCCTAGTACCACAGCATCGACATCGCCAAAAGAGCGAGCCAGCTCGTATATACCTGTCTCAGGAATATCCCCGAAGGAACTCGCTTTATCTGCACATTTTACCATGTCCACATCGCCGAAATGGTCAAGGGCATAGACTGTGTGTCCCGCTTTTTTTGCAGAGCACACGATACTGCGGCTGCTCTTGCAAATCACAAGTACTTTCATTTGCTCTTTACCTCTTTACCTTTCCTGCATGGGATGATCTCAATCTCGCCGCCTGTAAACCGGGAGCTCAGGGAATCTTTGCCCGATGATGCATTAAGCCTGTCAAGCACGATCGCAAGGGCTGCAACCTCGGAATGCGGCTGGTTACCCACGGCGACATTCCAGTCCGCAAGCTCATAGACCTCAGGCGGCACTTTTTCAGCCCCCACGACAATCATAAGGCTGCAGGTCGTGATCTCATCGATCGCGTCCGGAAGATTGAGCCCGTACATCGTGAGGTGCATCACTTTGCCTCCGGCTTCTTTCCACTTTTTGATCTCGCTTTTCCAGCTAGTTATTCTCCTGACGTAGAAAGAGCCGCCCCACCTGTTCTTTACTTCATCCAGGCTTTTTTCGATGCCTGCATCATCAGAATCAAGGAGCATCCCCTCAGCGCCCAGGGCGCGCGCTGTGAGCGCCACATGCGTGGTTATCCGCTGGTCCCTCTGGATTCTATGCCCGAGCCTTAAAATGACTATTCTCATATTCAAATGTAAACAGTTTCTCCGTTGGCTGGGGCAATCGAATCCACTCCCAGCTCTTCTTTTATCCAGCTCGCAAAGCCGCCCGTATTATCCCCGTGAACAGGGATAACCGTTTGCGTTCCGTTATCGCAGAATTTTTTTACAACGTCTCTTAGCTGCGCATCCCCGCAGTGCGCCGAAAAATCATATAGCTCAAGCCTGCATTTGAGGTGGGTTATTTTATTCCTGTCCTCTATATACCCGCTTTCCAGTGCTTTTCTGCCGTTCGTTCCCTCGACCTGGTAACCCGTGAGGTGGATCTTTGATCTCGGGTCGTCATACATCTCGCTGATATAATAGAGCACAGGACCGCCGTTCAGCATCCCGGCGCTGGTCACTATCACAGAGGGCTCGCTGATTATCTCCTTGCGCTGCTCAGGCTCTACGATATTTAAGCTCGTGAACGCTTTTTCAAGTTTGTGTATATCCTTCACATGTTCAGGCGATCGTTTTATCAGGTTGAAGACATCGACTCCCATGCCGTCGACATAAGCGTGAAGCCCGTGCTTTCTCAGGATAAGCATTATTTCCTGCGTCCTCCCTATGCTGAAAGCCGGGATTATGGCTTTTCCACCGTTATCAAGGGTATCTCTTACAGATCCGATGAACCGCTCCTCCAGTTCCTTCCTGGGCGTGTGGTTCTTGCCAAAATACGTGCTTTCTATCAGCAATATATCGTTTTCAGGATAATCCGTGTCCGCGCCTTTCTGGAGTTCGGTCTCGATTGTGTTTATGTCCCCGGTATAGAACAGGCTCTGGTTACCTTTTACAAGATGTACGGACGATGAGCCTGGGATATGACCTGCATCGTACAGGCATGCCTGGTAGCCACTTGTCTCGAACTCCTGCCTGTATTTTACCGCTCTTGCGCGCCTCTCGAACTCCTGGATCTCTTCGTTGTAGTAAGGTATGTTATGACCTTTATTCTCGCTTATTTTAAGGGTATCCCTTGCCAGCAGTCCTGACAGCTTTGATGTTGTGCCCGTACAATATATCTCAGGTTCAAGGTCCATGAGATTGGGTGCAAGCCCGCAGTGGTCAAGATGCCCATGCGAGATTATCAGGGTTTTCGGGCGCATGCCATTCAATGGATAGGCGGGCGGGTCTGTTGGTTTGATGCCGTAATCGAGAAGTAGTTCATCATTGACAAGTATTGCGGACCTTCCGACTTCGCCTGCTCCTCCTAAAAATCGTATGTTAATGTTATCGCCTCAGCTTGTAGTTTATATAGCATAAAGACAAACAACGAACTAATACGAACTCTGTACGAACTCCAATTAGGCTCGACGTTAATCCATTTCAAACTCGTTGCTTATTTAATTATAAATTGTTATGGTTCAATATAAAACTTTATGGACAATGTTGCTGGAGATCCGGGCCAATTAAACCTCAAGCTTCTCAAGCCGCAGTGCAGCCTCCATTAAAGTCTCATCCTTCTTGGAGAACGTGAACCGAAATTTATGTTTTCCTGCTTCGCTCTTATAAAAGCTGCTCCCCGGCACAGCAGCAACTCCGATCTCGCCTACCATGTATTTCGCAAAAGCCATATCATCCATACCTGTGCCCTCAGGTATATCCGCCAGTATGTAATACGCGCCCTCCGGCAGACGGCATTTAAATCCTGCTTTTATTAATGCCTTATAGAGCAGCTTTCTCTTCCCGTCGTACATCCGCACAAGCTCTTCATAATACGAATCAGGGAATCCCAGGGCTGTTACGCATGCATGCTGGAGCGGCGCGGGAGCGCCCACCGTGAGGAAATCATGCACCTTCCGTATAGCCGAGGTCAGGTTCTTCCCTGCGAGCGCATAGCCTATCCTCCATCCTGTAACGCTATAGGTCTTTGAGAATCCGCTTATGGTTATCGTCCTGTCCTTCATCTCATCCAGCGACCCGATGCTGATATGCTTTTTATTATCATACAGGATGTATTCGTATATCTCATCGGTCACAGCAATAATATCGTGGTCCACGCATAGTTCCGTGATCAGTTTTAGCTCATTCGCAGTGAACACTTTCCCGCACGGGTTATTTGGCGTGTTAAGGATAAGTGCGCGCGTCTTCTTATTAAAAGCAGAAACAAGAGCCTCTTCATCTATGCTGTTATCATCGTTTAAAGGCACGAACCGCGGAACTGCCCCTGAGACGGCTGAATCGGGGCCGTAGTTCTCATAGAACGGCTCAAATACAACGACCTCATCCCCCTCGTTTATTAAAGCGAGCATGGAAGCCATCATGGCTTCGTCGAGCCGCAGGTTACCGTGATCTCTGTTTCGGGGTCGGCTTCGATATGATTATATTCGCGGGCTTTTCGTGATATCTCTTCCCGCAGGTCTTTTGCGCCCCATGTAATTGAATACTGGTTATAATCCTCCAGGATCGCCGAAGCTGCTGCGCGCTTTAGCTCTTCCGGCGCAGGGAAATCCGGGAATCCCTGCGCCAGGTTGATCGCACCGTGTTTTAATGAGAGACGCGTCATGTCGCGGATGACCGACTCCATAAAATGGTCTACTCTGCGGGATAACATATGTCTCCTGAAAGGTACAATAGATATTTAAATTTCGCGTATCCATCGTGATTTTCCCAACAGGAGGAAATCCAGTCAAAGTCGTTGACCGCGGATTAAAACCCGAAAGGTATCGGCGTGGATGCTTCTCTCAGTGACCCCCTTCACCCATTTTGACTTCCTGCATGACAGGTGCAGCTTCACGCTTTTGTTCGCCTCCCGGCATGCCATGTATCTTTTTCACTTTAACGGCGATATCTTTTCCCAGACGTTTGCACTCCTCAAGATCTTTATCGGTAGGTTGATATTGGATACGCAATACCGGGTCTATCACTTCCATGCCGAGTTTTCGCATTTTTTCTGCAATCATTACAGGTGCCTCACCGCTCCACCCGTAAGAGCCGAAAGCCGCTCCTAATTTAGCTTTTATCTTTGCTTTTTCAAGGCTTTCGATAAATTTCTCCATCGGAGGCAGCATTCTATAGTAAAATGTGGAAGAACCTATTGCAATCGCATCTGCATCTTCCAATTCTTCTATCCTTGCTTCATTGAAGTTCATGGCTATTGCTTCAACATTTCTTGATTGAATCCCTGCTACAATGGCATCCGCCATCGCTTTTGTGTTTCCTGATGTGCTCAGGTACACTACTACTACTTTTGGCATATTTTTCTCCCCATGTTATTGAATGAGTGATTTTTTAGCTTCCACTCACATATTAATGTTATATGTTATATCAGTAAAAGCTTTCGCTCGATGAAGTGCTATGGAAAGCAGGGGTTTCAAAAAGTCCTTTTTTAGTTTGAATTTATCCTGTTCGCTTGATTTCTGCGGCATCTCTTCAGGCTCATGGTTTCATTTAATGCTGGTAGCGTTATTTTATCCCTGCTATTGTAACTAACCCATTTTCAATATCGTTAAATTCTATTTTAAATCCGGCATCTTTAAAATAATCCTTTACTACATCCCGCGAAATTATCAATTTTTTATATGAGCTTATTTTTTGGATCCATCTCCCATTCTCTTTTTCATAAATTATATCAAAAACTTTTACATAAGTAGAGCGACGTTCCAAAAAGCAAGTAAAAATCCTGTTATCATCACTTCTAACAGGAATAAATCTCTGTTCTTCTTTTAGTTCAAATGTCAAATCCCTGAATGTTAAAATCAGTTTCCCGGATTTTAAAAGTATTTTATAACTATTTTTAATCAATTTCTGGACAGACTCCAGACTATCAAGGTGGGTAATAGTATCTCCCATGCAAACTATTAATTCAGGTTTGCAGTTAGAGTAAATATCAAAATTTAAAATATTGTCTTCTATTGCTTCGATACTTAAGCCGTTACTTTTACTTTTCAATTCATTCAATAGTTTTTTGCTAAAATCAATCGCTTTAACCTTAAATCCGATTTTTGCCAGCGGAATTGATTGAAAGCCGCAACCGGCTCCCAGATCAATAGCGATTTTCGATGAAACCGGTTTGATATTATGGCACTGAAAAAATCGCTGGTTTTCGTTCAGTTTAGCGTTAAAATCACCGAACATCCAGGAATAATAATTCGCCAGGTGATTCTCATAGTGTTCCTTTGTATCCATTGCTGCCTCCGATCCTTGCCCGGTATTCTCCGCTATGAGTATCCATGAAATGTGATGATGCGTCTTCCCCTGAGTTCCGGGTTCATCGTACTCGCGCTCGTACAGTTCCTTAATAGAAAGAAATCTGAAATCCTCCTCCAGATCTTCTTTTGTGCAGAAATGAAGGTACTTATTATATATAAACGAATTGGGTTCATATATCTATTCAGCAAGAGCGGAAGCGAAAGTATTATTGTCTAAATTCGCCCGTAAACCTGAACTCCCACAAACTCCCGCCTTTGATCTCCTTCTGCCTCAGGTGCTCTATCTCATGGGCAATATCATAAGCAGTAGAGCCATCGAAAACGAGTTCTTTTTCAGCCAGTTCCTCTATCTTTATCTCCTTTTCAAGAGGATTTACAGTAGTTTTTATTATGCGGTCACTCATTACTCGAACTTTGTATGGTCGCCTGACAAGCAATCTCATCTCCTCATTCCCGCATTTCTCAAGCCTGTGGACAGTTCCCTCTTCATCTCTAATTTCAGGATTAACGAACAAATATATTTCCTCAAGAGAATATCCGAGTTTTCTTTCATCATCGTAAATCGTGGTCTTGTCCATCACTGCCATTGTCTTTATGTCCTCGGAAGAATAGCTCCAGTCCCCGCCGTCCCTCAGGGAGAGCAGAAGCGGAGTAAAAGCATCTGCCGGCAAGTTAAAACTTGAAATCAGCTTTCTCTCGGCATTCGTGAAATCTATGATTTCCCTGACCTTATCTATGTCCATTTTCTATGATCCTTTGTTCCTTAAGGAATGTATGTGCCTTCCTCAGTATATTCTTCGCATTCTCAAAAGTGAGTCGCTCTATAGCCTTTTGATAGTCCAGCCACTCGTAGCCGGTATGTTCGAAAGATAGCACCACTTCACTAGTTTCGGTCTCCATCAGGAAAAATACGGCTTCCTTATAGACAGTCCTGCCCCCCATCTTGAAAAAATATCTTATCTCTTCCCTGAATCCTTCGATGAACCTTGCATCCGTGATACCTGTTTCTTCCATGAGCTCTCTTACGACCGTGTCCCTTTCGCTCTCGCCTTTCTCGACCTCGCCTTTTACATAATCCCAGTGACCTGCTTCGTAATGCAATAAAAGATATTTTACTTCCCGGTTTTTCCTGAATACTACGGCCCCACATGATTTTTTCCGCATCATATTTCTTCCCTGTAGCTATTATATATTATACGGATTCTTCAAGTTCTTTCTTTATTTTCTGGAAATCCTCTTTGAGTCTTTGCCTGAATGAAGGATTATAAAGTACTGCTGCCGGATGATAGGTGGGTATTATCCTTACAGGAATATCAAGAAGCCTCTCCGTATATATCCTTCCCCTGACCTGCGCGAGCCCATTTACCTCAACACCTACCTTTGAAAGGATATATTTTGTTGAGTGCTTTCCCAGTGTAGCAATGATATTTGGCTTTATGATATGTATCTGCCTGTCAAGATAGGATGTGCAGGCTTTGATCTCATCGGCTCTTGGCTCCCTGTTCTCAGGCGGTCTGTGCTTTACGATATTGCATATATACACATCTTCCCTTTTAAGACCTGTAACTGAAATGAGCGTGTTGAGAAGCTTTCCCGCGCTCCCGACGAAAGGTCTGCCTTTAATATCTTCCTGGTTACCCGGCGCCTCGCCTATCAGCATAAGGGATGCATCAAGATTGCCTTCACCGGGAACAGGATTCCTGGCGTGCTGCCAGAGGCGGCATTTTCTACAGACCTGCACCTGTGCGACTATTTCATCGATAAGTTCCTGCTTTGGCATATTGATCTGAAAAAGCTATATTTTCCACTCACTTGCCCCAGAACGGGTTTCCTCTCCTCTTTAGCTCCATGAAAGCCATCAGTGCCTCCTTATCCTCGACCGACATCGCCTCGAATAGCTCCTGCTCGGCGATTTTCGCATGCTTCTCAGGCACTTCTACGTAGAGTATATCCCCTTCCTTTATCTGCCGCCCCACAACTGGTCCGTCTATAGCAACAGCCACCTCCTTGCCAGTCGCAGCCTCGCTCAGGTTCTCGCTGTGTTCCTGGATGCCCTTTATCCTTCCAACTATCATCCCGTCCGTCCTCATCACCTCAAGGTTCGTCTTGATTATACCGCCCAGCACGCGTACACCCACAACAGCAGGCTTGCTCTGCCTGAACGTGCAGTCCGGCAGTATCTGGAACCTGGCGGGCTTGATGATGGTCTCGTAGCGCTTTTTCTCAATGAGCTGCTTTTGTTCCGCAACCCATTTCTTGTAATCCTCGATAAGCCTGTAGATGACATCGTTAATGAACACCTTGGTGTTCGAACCGGCAAGTTCCTCCTGGGCATCAGGAAGAATATCCACATCAAATCCAACGATTACCGATAAAAGCGGGTCTTTAATTGTTTTTATTTCTGCCACATCGCGTTTCGTAATGTCGCCAATATCCGCCCTGCGTATCGGTATATTCTCTTTTTTCAGTTCGTTCACAAGAGCTTCAAGAGAGCCAAGGGTATCGGCTTTGATCAATATCCCGTTTGACTGCGTTTCAATCCTTACCGCATCCACCTCGGATTTTATCTGAGCAGCTATTTCATTGATATTATCCAGCGCCACCCGTATCTGCGAGCCCGCAAGTGCACCTTCAAGGTTCGGTGCGGCGATCTTTATACCGGACGCGGCAACCACTTTTTTTACAGGCTTGAATTTTTCCTCTGCCCTCATCTCGGATAGCGGGCGCGGTTTCAGGAGAGCCCTTACCTTCGTAACAATAGGGTTTCCCAGACTCCCTACCACCACAGTATCCCCGACATTCAGTTCCCCGTCATACAATATCACATCCAGCGTGGTGCCAAGACCGGTCTCCTCCTTAACCTCAATGACCGTGCCAATGCCAGGTCCTACCGCCCTGTATTCCAGGTCTTTCTCAAGGAATCTCTGCGCCAGCCCCATCAATACCATGAGGATGTCCGGTATGCCCTCTCCGGTCTTTGCGCTGAGCGGTATCACGCCTACGTTCCGCTGGAAATCACGCACTCTGTCGTACCTGTCCGAGCTGAACCCCATCTCATAGAGCTTACCGATGAGCACGTATATTTTTCCATCAAGCGCGGTCCTTACATGCTCTGCCTGTTGCGGGTACGATAGTATGAATGGCTGCCCCGGTTGCGAGTTCCAGCCTGAGAGCCTGTCGATCTTGTTCGCAGCGACCACGAACGGCGTCTTGAACCTTTTAAGTATCTCAACAGCTTCAATAGTCTGGGGCTGGAACCCTTCGTTTATATCAACAACAAGCACCGCAAGGTCAGCCAGCGCGCCTCCCCTTGCCCGCAGCGTGGTGAACGCCCTGTGCCCCGGGGTATCTATGAAAAGCAGCCCGGGTATTTTTGTATCGGATTTAAAAATGGGCCCGCATACGCGTTTTATTACATCTAGCGGCACTTCTGTTGCGCCGATATGCTGCGTTATCAGACCCGCTTCACGCGCAGCTATTGTGGTGCCCCTTATCCTGTCAAGGAGCGATGTCTTACCGTGGTCAACATGTCCCATAACGCATACTATGGGCGTGCGCAGGTTTTGTGCCATAACGTTGTGGTCTCTATAACGTGTACTATAGTTATAATATTTGGGTTACACCCGGCTCATCCGGCTGTCCTATGCCAGCTTTAGACGTTCCCGGAGAAGGCTGACGCTCCATGCCTGATAGGAAGAATACTTGAGCCAGTTGCTTATTTTTTAATAAGTTCAGTATCTTCTCGATTTCCTCAACCGCTCAATCCTTAACCGCGCCTCATCCGCTGCTTTTCTCTGCTGCTTTTCAATCTGCGCGATTATCTCATCAAAGCTAACTTTGAGTGAATATATTTTATATGGTCTTCCTTTGCCCGGCTTTTTCCCCTCACGCTCATTTATCCAGCCATGTTCTTTTAACTCCCTCATAGCAACGCTGACTTCCGGCTGCCTCAACCCGGTTACTTTCTCTAAGTCTACAGATGTAACCTCATCCCCTGTTTGAAGGTAGCTCAGAATTCTGGCAACAGGTCTACTCATACCTAAAGATATGAGTGTATCTGTGATTTCTTCGTTCTTTTCGTCGAGTTGTTTCATAATAAGTGTTTTCATATCGACTCCCAGAATATATTATGATACCGTAATATATTAATCTTTCGATAGGAAAATTATGAGACTTTACTCGTAAACCCAGGTTTCGTCCATCCGCGAGTACCATGAAATCTCGGATTCCTTGAAATGAATACCTATTTCCCTCTGCGCGGATTCGGGTGAGTCGCTGGCATGGACGACATTGCGTCCCGTATCAAGCGCGAAGTCCCCGCGGATGCTTCCCGTCGCAGCGTTGGCGGGATTTGTGGCTCCGTTAATAGCACGCATCACAGAGACCGCATTCTTCCCTTCAACCACCATCGAGACCGACGGTCCGGATGTTATGAAGTCGATCAGCGAATTAAAAAAAGGTTTCTGGGCATGCTCAGCGTAGTGTTCCTTGGCACTCTCGCCGGATATCGTGTTCATCCGGAGCGCCACTATTTTAAGCCCGCGCCTCTCTATCCTTCTGATTACCTCGCCTACCAGCCCGCGCTGTACGCCGTCCGGCTTGACCATAACATACGTGCGCTCCAAGGTCTCACCTTACTTCGCTTTTCCTCTTGCTTTAATTCCGGCTTCTGTCCATCTGACCTTGCGCGGTATTCTTCCAAGGTCTGAATTCCCCTGGCATTTGGATGAGCAGAAATAGAACACAGTCCCGTCTTTCCTGGCAAACAGTTTGCCGGTGCCCGGCTCTATTGCGCCTCCGCAAAAAGAGCATTTCCTTTTTTCCATGACTTCACCTTGAAATTAATTTCTTTGCTTCCCTGGATGTCTCAAGCAGTATCAGGATATCACCGTTTTTTACTGGTCCGATAACATTGCGGGTTATGATCCTGCCTTTGTCCCTGCCTTCGAGTATCCTGCACTGAACCTGCATGGCCTCACCATGCATTCCGGTCTTGCCTATCACTTCGATTACTTCCGCAGGATATCCTGCCTCTTCGTCTGCCATGTTCTCACTTCTTCAGCGCCTGGACCTTCTGGGCTACTTCTTCTACTAATTCCTTGCCCTTCCCCGGTTCTACTATTGCTGCCGCACCGCTTCCCACGGTCAATCCGGCGGCTGCACCAAGCTCTACCTGCTTTTTGACAAAGATGTACGGTGTGTTCTTCTCATCGCACAGTGCAGGCATATGAGCCACTATCTCGGGCGGGTTCACGTCTTCGCCTATTATTACAAGTTTTGCAATCCCACGCTCAATTGCTTTTGTTGTTTCGTTTGTTCCTTTTCGTATCTTTCCTGTATCCCGAGCCATCTCTAAAGCTTCCAGTGCTTTATTGGATAAATCTGCGGGAACTTCGAATTTAATGTACATTGGTTGTGCCATATTAATTACTTCCTTCAGGATATTAGTATCCTTCATCATTCATTTGATTAAAAGTATCGGCTTCACTACAGCATTAAATGGTATATATTTTGCGCTAAGAGGTCTCTTCGCTTAATACCCTGAACAGGTCAGGTCCAGCTATTTTGACAGTGGTATAGTTTCCTTCACCGGTCACGTTATATTCCGTAAAACCTTTCTCCGTACTGTTGGCTTTTAACTGGTTGAGCTTTTTCAGGGTAGTGGAGTTCAAATCAAGATATGCAGTTGTCCTCACATAACTACCATTGTTCAACCCGACACCCATATAATACTGTTTCGCAAAACTGACATTTGAACTCAGCATCTGGTATGGTGCCGGTTCAGCTTTACTGAGCAAACCTGCATACCGGTCATATGCGGTTGCTGTCTTATTCAGGCTTGTGATGATTTCCAGAACTCCACCGATCGTATCTCCTGGCGCAAGAATAGTAGGAGTTCCCATTACATTATATAATCCGTTTAACTGCGGTTCCTGTCTAACGAGAATATAGTAGCCTGCGATCTGTTGAGGATACTCGATATATTCAAAATCATTCCTTTCAGGATACATAATACTGAGAAGCAAGAACGAGTTGTTTTCTCCCTCTTTTAGCGCGGCATAATACACTTTTGTGGTAGTTGAGTTATAAATGATATCTGCCTCATTGATGACCGTTACATCCTGTCTTACCCACTGCATCATCTGCGGCGTCATGCCTTCAAGATCAGTATAGCTGGCTGACACTGCATCAACGGGTGTCATATTGAGAGCATCAGAGATGGAATAGAACGGCTGGTTCATAGTCCAGTATTCGGGGTTGTATTTTTCCTGTTGAGGTGTTGATTGCGGTGCCTCTTGCTCCGTCTCGCTTCTCGGATTGAGTAATAAAGCAAACACCGAAAGTACCATAGTTAAAGCCAGAAAGAGGGCTAAGATTACTTTGTATGTATTCTGCTTTCCCATGCTGCCTCATATTATTTTACTTATATTAAAGCCTCACGTAACTTTTATATACAATGTATTCGTTTATACATTGATGTACAAGTATGTACAGTGATAATTATGAAAGAATATATCCAGAAACTCATCCAGAAGCAGGATCTGACATCGGACGAGGCGGAAGTCGCCATATCTAAAATATTCACGGAGGCGACAGATGCCCAGATAGCAGCGTTCTTAACAGCGCTGAAACTGAAAGGCGAAGCTCCCGCCGAGATCGCAGGGCTGGCGCGCGGAATGAAAAAGGCAGCGAACAGGATTTCCCCGAAAGTAAACGGGATACTTGTGGATACCTGCGGCACAGGAGGCGACTCGACAGGCACCATCAACGTGAGCACTGGCGCAGCGCTCGTGGCTGCCGGTGCCGGTGTCCCGGTTGCAAAGCACGGGAACTATTCCATCACTTCAAAATCAGGAAGTGCTGACGTGCTAAGAGAACTCGGCATCCGGATAGACTCACCACCCGCGGAGGTGGAAAAGACCATTGAGAACGTAGGTATCGGATTTATGCTCGCCCCGGTGTTCCACCCTTCAATGAGACGTGTTGGGCAGATAAGACGCGACCTCGGTTTCAGGACTGTGTTCAATATCCTGGGTCCGCTCACCAATCCCGCAGGCGCGCAGGCGCAGGTGATCGGGGTTTTCGATAATTCCCTGTGCGAGCCGATGGCAAATGTCCTGAAGCTCCTCGGCACTAAAAGAGCCCTGGTAGTCCATGGAAGCGGCATGGATGAAATATCAAATGTGGGTGAGACTGCAATAGCCGAGTTGAATGGGGGCAGGATTACAAAATATACAATATCGCCCGAAAAACTTGGCATCAAACGTGTTCAGGCAAGTGAAATAGCAGGCGGTACCCCTGAAGAAAATGCAAGGGATATCGTGGAGGTGTTAAAAGGGAAAAAAGGAGCAAAGCGGGATATAATAGCAGTCAATGCGGGCGCAGCCCTGCTTGTAAGCGGGAAGGCGGAGAACCTGGATTCGGGTATAAAAATGGCAGTTCAATCCATTGACAGCGGCGCAGCCCTGAATAAGCTGAGAGAGTTCGTGAACGCCGCTGGTGAGACTGGAAAGCTTGAGCGATTCCTGTAGAGAGTAGAACAAATGAAGGTTAAGATTTGCGGGATTAAGACAGAGCGCGATCTTGGCATGGCATTGAATGCCGGGACAGATGCTGTAGGTTTCATTACCGAGGTGCCGGTGGATTCGCCCAGAAAAATCAGTCTTGCGGAAGCATCAAGACTGGTATTAAAAGTACCGGTCTTCGTTGCCTCCGTACTTGTCATCATGCCGGAGAATGCGGAGCAGGGGGTACGTATGATACAGGCTGCAAGACCAACTGCTGTCCAGATACATAATACGCTTGGGATCCAGGAGTTAAAGAAAATCAAGGAAACCGGGGTAAAGCTCATTAAAACGATTCATGTGTCTCAACAGGCCGATGCCCTGACCCTTATAAAGCAGGTAAGCGAACTTCACGGGATAGCCGATGCAGTTCTCCTTGACTCCATGCGTGACGGGAACTCCGGCGGGACAGGAGTGCCGCATAACTGGGAGATAAGTTCGGAAATCGCACTTCATTCAGGCATGCCCGTGATACTGGCAGGCGGATTGAAGCCTGAAAATGTCACGGATGCGATCAGGACGGTGCGACCTTATGCGGTAGATACAGCTTCTGGAGTTGAAACCGATGGAAGAAAGGATGAGAAGAAAGTGATGGCTTTTATCAAGAATGCGAGGATGCATGAAATTTGATATTGATGAAAAAAAGTTCCTGAGCCTTGCAGAAGAAAAACCTGTTATAATCCAGTTAATGGCAAAGGTGAAAACATCATGTTCTCCCCTTGACCTGTATGCTTCCCTGGATAAAAAATGCGCTTATCTTCTCGAATCTGTGGAGAAAGAAAAAAAACATGCACGTTTCTCGTTCGTGGGGGCAGAACCTGATGCAGTTGTCGCTGTTAAGAACCGGATGGTAACCCTTGATTATATACAAAAGACGAGTTTAATAGATTTTATCCGCTCATCCCTTTCAAAAGTCTGTGATATGAGCAATGGCAGAGAAGGCAGGATCAAAAAAGAGTCAGATACAATGGATGCACTCCGCTCTGCTTTTGCCGCTTCTGATGTTAGATTTATCGGCAAGGGCTTTGACAGGCAGACGTTCCTCGGGGGTGCTATCGGGTTTTGCGCTTATGACATGGTGTATGACTGCTGGCTTGATATATCTGCTAAAACAAGCAGCACCCCGGATGCGCAGTTTGCACTTACCACAAAGACTGTGGTTTTTGATCACATGACAGATGAAACGTATATAGTAATGACCCCTTTTGTCCTGAAAGAGGACGATGCTAAAGAGGTGTACCGGGCTGCTCAGGATGATGCTGAGAAACTGGCATCAACGATAAGCTCTGCACGACCGTTCGTTACGCAGAAAAATAAACCCTCACAGATATCGTGCAATATGGATAAGCCGGAATACGAGAATGCTGTCAGGAAAGCCAGGAAACACATAATAGACGGCGACATCTTCCAGGTCGTGCTCTCGCGCAGGTACGAGGTAACCACAGATCAGACGCCGCTTGAACTATATACCGTGCTGCGCAACGTAAATCCAAGCCCTTACATGTATCTCTTTGAGTTTGACGGAACAAGTATCATAGGTGCAAGTCCCGAGACGTTGCTGTCGGTTCATAAAAAGAAAGTCGTCATTAACCCTATTGCCGGCACATGCCCGCGCGGTAAAACAGCACAGGAGGATGAAGGATTCGCAAAAGAGATGCTGGGCAGCGAAAAAGAGAGGGCGGAACATGTGATGCTTGTTGACCTGGGGCGCAATGATGTGAGAATGGTCTCAAAAGGAGGTACAGTAAAAGTGGATGATTTCATGTCAGTGCTGAAGTATTCACATGTGCAGCATATCGAGAGCACCGTGTCCGGCATACTGCGCGACGAATGCGACCAGTTCGATGCCACACGCGCCATCTTTCCTGCAGGTACGCTATCAGGCGCGCCAAAGATACGTGCTATGGAGATAATACACGACCTTGAGAAAGACGCCCGCGGCATCTACGGCGGCGGCGTTGGTTACTATTCATGGAACGGTGATGCGGATTTTGCCATTGTGATAAGGACGATAATCAAGAACGGAAAGAAGGCTATGGTTCAGGCTGGCGCCGGGATAGTGGCGGACTCTGACCCGGAGTATGAATACAACGAGACTGAACGCAAGATGGCGGCGATGATTAAGGCAATCGGAGGAACATGAAAGTTCTATTTGTGAATAACAAGGACTCTTTTGTCTGGAACCTTGTGGATTACGTATCTATATTCGAGCCTGATACTACAGTCGTTCCGAATACTATCTCGCTGAAGGAGGTGGAGGAACTCAACCCTGATGCCATAGTGATATCTCCCGGTCCCGGGCATCCGGCGAACCCGAAGGATATCGGAACCTGCCTCGATATCATCAGGGAATCGGGCGTCCCGCTCCTTGGAGTATGCCTCGGTCACCAGGCGATATGCGTAGCTTTCGATGGCGAGGTGAAACATTCCCCTTCAGGTCCGGTGCACGGGAAGACTGCGCTTATAACCCACAATGGCAACAGCATATACCATGGCTTGCCAAATCCTCTTGTGGGGGGCAGGTATCATTCACTGGCTATAACAAAGCTGCCGCACGAGCTTGAAGTGACTGCGAAGACACAGGACGGCATAATAATGGGAGTAAAGCATAAGCAGATACCTGTATTCGGGCTGCAGTTCCATCCTGAATCTGTGCTGACACCGCAGGGATTGAAGATAATCGAGAACTTTTTGAGGATGGCGCGGGAAGAAACAAATTAAATCATCTATGGTTAATATGCTTCCGGACTATCGTCTCCCCGAACACCCTCTTAATCAGCGGTGCATCCCCGAACACGTCCTCCCTCTTTCCTTTCCCGTTAAGGTAAACCGCAACGAGCGTTATTGTCAGACCCACAGATGGGTTCACAACAGTAACATTCAAGCCCACAAGAGCCAGCGCACCCGCAAGCATACCGCGGAGCGCGCCCTTTCTATATGATTCTATCCTGGTGCGGCGGAATATGCGAATATCCCGCAGGGTAAGGAAAATGATCGAAAAAAACCGAATGCTGCGATATATATAAAGGTCGACATACTAAACCATGCTTGCCAGTTTCTCAGGTTTTGTTCGTTTAAGATATTCCTTTATCATAGCAGGGAACGATCTGGCATTCACGAAGCGAAGCCCCAGCTGCTCAGCCCATTTCTGGATTCCGATATCGCTTGCTACCACAGCGGCGTCAAGCTCTTTTGCTAGCAGGAGCACATCTATATCAGGAGCGCTGTCAAGAATCCCATAGCGCAAAGCATTCCTGTATTTATCCCTGAACTTGCTGATAACTTCACCGATGACGTTGCGCTCTATCTCAGGCTCGATCTCATGCTTCGTCCGTGCTTTGGTGGTGCGGAAGAGGCATTCCGTAGCAGCCTCCCATATCGCTTCCTCAGCCACGTCCATGCCTTTGTTTATCCTCCCGCGCATGAAATCAACATAATCGTAGAATATCTTGGACGGTATTTTCACTTCATACCTGTCAGGGGTTTTTTTTACAAGCCATGTATCTATTTTTGCCAGCGTTTCCTCATCGCAGCCGTTGTTCTTTGCAAAATCCCTCATCTCATTGTATACTGATGGGAACGGTATGTAACAACTGATGCCAAGATGCAGGCGCGCCTCGGCTATAATATCCAGGATGCCGCCCATGGCCACGCATAGCGTTCCGCCTTCAAGCTCGCGAGTCTGGGAATCGGTAAGGGCGCTGGTATCTAAAACGAACCGTTGGCGTATCATATTATATAATTATCTTTATCCATTTAAGAAACTTTCTATCGACTGGGGCGGGGAAAGGTTTATGAACAAACGGAAGTATTGTGGAGCTACACAAATTCACTGGAGGATTAAACCACATGGGAAAAACCGGCACAACAAAATGGGGCAGGATAAAGCACCGAAAAGGTCAGATAATACTTGTCCCGGAAGCTGAACTTACCCACAAACGACCCGGCCCGGCACAGCGGTACACCTCTTCAGGCGCAAAGCGCAGGAAGATAGCACGCTCACCGAAAGCTGTTGTTAAAGCGTAATCTTTTTTGATACGGATAGCTATACGGATAGCTGCCTCTGGCATCTATCTGTTTTTCGGTTTCTGACATTCTGGTTCCATTCGGATTTTCAATTAAGAAGATAAAAAATAAGCAAAAAGATAAAAAGAGCTTTTACAGGTTTGCCTCTTTTTATCAATGATTTATTTTAAGCAATTCAACTCCGATAACCCGGAAATCTTACGTCACAATTACTGTCCCGCTCATACTTGGATTGCCTGGATCACCATAATCATAACTTCCAGTTGAACTGAACGTCCGGCTAAATGTCTGTCCCGGATCAAGAGAACCTGAATCAAAGCCGCTCCCTCTTACAGTATGCGGTTTATTATCCCTGTTTGTCCAGGTAACAGTTGTTCCAATCGAGACAGTGATAATTGCAGGGTCAAATGTAGTACTTTTAATATCTACCGCATTTACTGCTGCCACCGTCATAGTTGCTGCTGCTGTTCCCGTAGTTGTAGTGCCTGATGAAACCCCTGTAGCTGTCCCTGTAGTTGTTGCAATCCCTGTAACTGTCCCTGTAGTTGTTGCAGATGGTGTTCCTGTAACTATGGTTTCGATAGGCGTCATAACAGGTGTTATAGTTTCGATAGGCGTCATTACAGGCGCTATAGTTTCGATAGGCGTCATAACAGGTGTTATCTCACCAGGAGTTTCACCTGTCGGCTGGACTGTAGCGTTGGGACTTGTAGTTGGTCCGTAACATCCGCTCACTAATACCACAGCAGTTACCACTAATCCGATAAACAAAATCTTTCTCATTACCTCACCCCAAGGGTAGTATGGCTATAACTACTATTTATCATTTTTGGAGTTTACAGTTATCTGGTGCTTCCAGAGCCTGCATAAAAAAGTTGATCTTTTCACGATAAAAAGAATTAACCTTATCATCTTTCCCGTTAAAAAACAGGCGAAAAATATGTTCACAATAATAACAGGCGCCCAGTTCGGTGATGAGGGCAAAGGAAAGATCGTGGATATGATGGCATCGCAGTACGACATCGTTGCGCGCTTCCAGGGAGGGGACAATGCCGGGCATACCGTTGTCGCTGAAGGGAAGACATACAAGCTGCACCTGATCCCGTCAGGTGTGCTGTTCGATGCCCGCCTGCTTATCGGTCCCGGCACGGTCATGAACCCGAAGATACTGATGGAGGAGATCGCGATGCTGGCTGAGAACGGCACTGTCGTTAAGCCGGATAAGCTAGGAATCGATGCCAAGACCAGCATCATAATGCCTTATCACATTGCTCTTGACAGCCTGCGCGAATCAAAACGCACCGTGAAGATAGGTACAACGAACCGGGGCATCGGCTTTGCCTATGTGGATAAAGTGGGGCGCGATGAGATACAGATGGCGGATATAGCGGACAGGAACCGATTCCTGAAGCGGCTTGAAGAGATCGCTCCCCAGAAAGAGGCTGCGATAAGGGAGCTTGGCGGAGACCCGAAGATCGCCAGGTCGGAAGTTGATAATTACCTGGAAATCGGAAAGAAGTTAAAACCCTACGTTACCGACGTATCAATGGAGATTAACCTTGCATTGAAAGAAGGTAAAAAAGTGCTTGCAGAAGGAGCGCAGGGTTCCCATCTTGACATCATCCACGGGACGCAAAAGTTCGTTACATCTTCAAGCACGGTCGCAGGTTCGGCATGTGCCGGACTTGGAGTTGGGCCAACAAAGGTGGATAAGGTCATCGGGGTCATTAAAGCATATATTACACGGGTCGGAGAGGGCCCGCTTCCCACGGAGCAGAAAAACGATGTCGGAGAACACTTGCGTGAAAAAGGTGGTGAATTCGGCACAACTACAGGACGCCCCAGGAGATGCGGCTGGTTTGACCTGCCTCTTGCAAGAAAATCCATCAACCTCAACGGGTATACCAGCATGGCATTAACAAAGCTCGATGTACTGACAGGGCTTGAGACGTTAAAAATCTGCGTGAGATACGAACTGGCAGGCAAGATTATAGATTACCCGCCCGAGCTTTCCGATGAACTTGCAAAATATAAGCCCGTATATATGGAACTTGCAGGCTGGGATGAGGAACTCTCGGATCTGGAAAGCTTCACAGAACTTCCCGGGAATGCCAGGGAATATGTCAAATTGCTTGAACAACTGATGAAAGTCGATATAGAGTATATCTCTGTAGGGCCTGGCAGGAAACAGACATTTAAGAAATAAAATGGCTTCTGGCAGCAGGTATTAACCCAGGCTGCTCACCGATTCGAACGAATAATTAACAGGCTGATAACCGTTAACAATCAATCGCAGGGTTACATTGGTACTGTTGATAAAATGATTCCTGTCATTTATAAACTGATAGCTATTGCCTCCACCTTTTAGAGAGAACGATCTTTCTTCGAGAGTCTGCCCGTCGTTATTGACCTGAGCTTTTATATTAAGTGGAGCAGTTCCCTGGTTATATATCTCTACTTTAAATGCCCTGAGCTCATAATTATTATTGCCCCAGTATGATGGTGTTAACATCCGTGCTATCACGTACAGGGTACCAGGCGACAGATTTTTTATTGTAGGCACCGGGGTTATCTGTGGTGTCGGAATCTGTGGTGTCGGAATTTCTGTTGCCGCTGAAGTAGCAGGTATTACTGTAGTGGGTACAGGTGTTACCCCGGGAGTTGGTGTAACCGATACATTTTCTTTAGTTGATTGCAAACATCCGCTTATTGCCAGTATCATGATTCCCACAATTATAAAAGTACCTCTCCTGTTCACGATTTTTCACCTGCTCTATTTAGTTATACCGGGCTAATACATATGATTACTAATAATAAATCCTTCGATTCATCGCAAGGTAAAGCATTTATGGATTGAAAACCAAATTAAATTATTAAATGGGCAACGAAAAATCAATGCGATTAAAAGTAACAGAGGCTGACCAGAGGGACGTCGGGAAAGGAATCGTCCGTATCGATGAGAAGTTCCGGAATATCATCGGGGTAAATATCTTCGATGTAGTCGAATTGAAAGGGGAACGCACCACTTCTGCTATTGTGGGAAGGTCATATCCCCAGGACGAGGGGCTCGATGTCATAAGAATGGACGGGTTGATACGTACAAATGCAAAGACAAGCATCGGAGAGTATCTAGAGGTCAGGAAAGCGGAATGGAAGGAAGCAAAGAAGGTCATTCTCGCTCCTGTAGTACAGAATATCCATATCTACGCGCCCAGCGACAGCCTGCGGGCTATTTTTTACAACAGGACAGTTTCAAAAGGTGATATAATCTCGACCACAAGCGTGCGCAGGCCCAGGGAATCCCCGGGTCGCGATGTGATGTTCGAGCAGATATTCGAAGGGATGTTCCCCTCGTTCGGTCTTGGTGAGATCAAGCTGCAGGTAGTTTCCACCACGCCACCCGGAATTGTCAAAATAACGGATATGACCGGGATGGAACTATTACCTGAAGCTGCAGAACTTGAGCGTGAAATACCTGAAGTCATGTACGAGGACATCGGCGGGATAAAACCTGCAATCACTAAAATCCGGGAGATCATAGAACTACCTCTCAAACATCCTGAATTGTTCAACAGGCTTGGCATTGACGCCCCGAAAGGAGTGTTGCTTCACGGACCGCCAGGCACAGGTAAGACGATGCTGGCAAAAGCTGTAGCGAATGAGAGTGATGCCTATTTTATCACTATCAACGGGCCTGAGATAATGTCAAAATACTACGGGGAAAGCGAGCACAAACTGCGTGAGGCTTTTGAAGAGGCTGAAAAAATACCCCGGCGATCATTTTCATAGATGAGATAGATAGCATTGCGCCAAAGCGGGCTGAGGTCACAGGCGAAGTGGAGCGGCGTGTGGTAGCCCAGCTGCTGTCCCTCATGGACGGCCTAAAGACAAGAAAGAACGTGATAGTGATTGCAGCCACCAACCGCCCCGAGGCGCTGGACATGGCGCTTCGTCGGCCAGGAAGGTTTGATCGCGAAATAGAGCTTCGTGTACCCGACCGCGAGGGCAGGCTTGAGATATTCCAGATACACACACGCGGGATGCCGCTTGCCGAAGATGTGAACCTTGATGACCTTGCTGACCGCACATATGGTTTTGTCGGTGCTGATATCGCAGCCATGTGCCGCGAAGCCGCGATGAACTCGCTGCGCCGCATACTGCCTGAAATCAATCTTGAACTGAAAGAGATCCCGAAAGAGACGCTGGATAAACTTGTCGTCACCCGTTCTGATTTTGAGGTCGTCATGAAAGAAGTCCAGCCGTCCGCGCTGCGGGAGATATTATTTGAAGTGCCGAACGTGACATGGGAAGATATAGGAGGGCTTGAGAGCGTAAAATCCCTGCTCAAAGAAGCAGTGGAATGGCCGCTGCGTTACGCGGAGTCTTTCCGCAGGATAGGCGTTGAAGCTCCCAAAGGCGTACTCCTGTACGGACCTCCGGGCACAGGAAAAACACTGCTTGCAAAAGCCATAGCCAACGAGAGCGAGGCGAATTTCATAACAGTCAAAGGCAGCGATATACTATCGAAATGGTACGGCGAATCCGAGAAGCATATCGCAGAGGTCTTCAAAAAAGCCCGCCAGGTCGCACCCGCGATCATATTCCTTGATGAGCTTGATGCGCTGGCACCGGTCAGGGGGTCTGCGATGGGAGAGCCGCATGTTACGGAGCGGATAGTGAACCAGCTGCTCTCAGAGCTTGACGGGCTTGAGGAACTGCGAGGCGTGGTGGTTATCGGGGCTACCAACAGACCAGATATCATAGACGCCGCACTTTTGCGCCCCGGCAGGTTCGATGAAATGATCCTTGTACCAATACCAGATGAAAAAACCAGGCTTGAAATTTTCAAAGTGCATACGAGGAAAATGTCGCTGGCTGAGGATGTTAATCTTGAAGAGCTTGTTAAGCTTACCGAGGACTTCACGGGCGCCGATATAGCTTCCGTGTGCAAGAAAGCGGGACGCTTCGCCATGCGGGAGGATATTAATACCAGGAGCGTCGATCAAAAGCATTTCCTGGCTGCTATAGATGATACAGGTCCGTCTGTCACATCCGATGTCATGGTTTATTACGAGCAGATAAAAAGCGAATTAAGAAAGAAACGAGCAAAGCAGATACAGAGCAGACCTGAGATGTACGCGTAAGTGCTATAGCCGGATTCTTAAGATTTATTTATCTTATCGGCTATCTCCGGGACAAGGGTTTCCCGGTTCTCTTTCGTCACAGTATATACCTGAAACTCATTTCGTATCCTCTGTGCAAGCGGGTGAGTTGATTTCTGGTGCAGCACCACGAGCATGTTTTTACCAGAATCAAGCGCTTCCTCGACGGCTTTAATAAATTCCGGCGACTTGAACTCCATCGGGGCTATTTCATCTATTACAATCAACTCTGATGAACTAAGCGCATTTCTAATTGCAGCCACCCCGATATTGTTTAGATCCTCAATATTTACATGGTAGCTGCCCACGCGCGGCCCGGTGCCCTGCCTGTGCGCAAGTATCCCATGCTTTCCTGTGGCGATGTCTTTTATCTCAAACCCGACGCGCTCTCCTTTTACCCTTATGTCTGCGCTGACCATGCCACCGTAGGTATAGGTCAGGTGCTTTAGAACATTGCGGCAGACGGTGGATTTGCCTACACCAGGGCTTCCTGTAATTGCAATCCTCACCATAATAAAAAATGGTCATGCAAAGATTTAAAGAAACCTATAAAGGGATTAAATCGAATCTAACGCTCATGAATTTCCAGATTCTTGATGCGGATTACAGGTATAGCGAAGGTAAGCCGGTAGTGCGGCTCTTCGGCAGGGATGAATCTGGAAACAGCGTCTGCTGCTCGGTACCCGGTTTTGAGCCGTATTTTTATGCAAAAGCCGCGCCTGAAATGGCAGGAATCATCCAGGCGCGGTTCAAAGAGCATGTAAAGAGGGTCGAAGAAGTCAGGAGATTCGAGCCTATCGGATACTTCAAAAGCCCGGTCACCATGCTCAAGATCACTCTCTACGACCCCAAAGGTGTACCAGTCATACGCGATGATGTCAGGAAGATGGTGGATGAGGTGTACGAAACCGATATACTGTTTCGGAACAGGTATTTGATAGATAACGAACTCGGGGGAATGGGCTGGGCAAAAGTGGAAGCCCCCGGGGTTTCTGTTGACCCCGATGTCATAAGCAGCATCAAAATAACATCAAGAAAAGTGGAGCATGTGGACATCCTGCGTAATGCGCCCCTTCGCTATCTTGCCTTTGATATCGAATGCCTGCCCCTGAATGGCGCCCTGCCCGTTCCTGAAATCTCCCCTATTGTGCTTGTAAGTCTGGCGTTTGAGCCTGATTTTAAGGGCAAGAAGACCATAGTCCTTGCAGGAAAAAATACCGGTATGGACGGGAACGTAGAAAGCTGCGGCAGTGAAGAAAGGATGCTGAAGAGGTTTTTTGAGATAATAAGGGAGTACGACCCCGACATCCTGGTAGGCTACAACTCCAACAGCTTTGACATCCCCTATATCGTGGAGAGGATAAAGGCTCTCAACAAGAAAGGGATCAAGATCGATCCGTCCATGGGCAGGGATGGCAGACCTGCTTATTACAGGAAAATAGGCAACATTACCAGAGTAAGCGTTATTGGGCGCGTTGTTGCTGATGTCCTGCCGCTGATACGAAGGGGATTCAGCCTCAAGCAATACACGCTTAAGAACGCAGCAAAAGAACTGCTCGGGGCTGAGAAACTGGACATTCCTTTCCTTGAGATGGAAACATACTGGAACGATGACGGTGAGAAGCTTTCGAAATTCATCGAATACTCAAGGCGCGATGCAGAGCTTGCGCTGGGATTTGTCCTGAAACTGCGGCTTATAGACAAGTACATTGCGCTTGCCAGGACAAGCGGCACCCTGCTCCAGGACATTCTTGACGGCGGACAGACACAGATGGTGGAAAACCTCCTGCTTCGCAAGTACAGGATGCATGAGCGCGTCATGTCCGCAAAGCCCACTGAAGAGACCTCGGACGGGCGGTTCGATGAAGGAGAGGAACTGGCAGGCGGTGAAGTCCTTCCGCCGAAAAAGGGGCTGCTTGAGAATATCGTGATACTTGATTACAAGTCGCTTTACCCGACTATTATGATGGCGCATAACCTGTGCTATACAACGGTCGTAGTAAAAGATAGACCGGATGATGTAATTAAGGCGCCATCGGGCGGTGAATTTGCCTCCCGGAATGTAATGAAAGGCATAATGCCTGCCATACTTGAAGAGCTCCTTGACAGCAGGCAGGCGACGCGCGAAAAAATGAAGAACGCGAACGAGGAGGATTACCGGGTGCTTGATGCCACGCAACTTGCACTAAAGATCCTCCTTAACAGTTTCTACGGCTATTCAGGTTATGCGAGGGCGCGGCTGTACAGCCTGACCCTTGCAAGCGCGGTCACAAGTTTCGGGCGCGATAATATCCTGCGTACAAAAACCCTTATCGAGGATGATATAAAAGAGATAATCCTGAAGGACGGCAGGGCTTTTAAAAAGGACGAGGCACAAGAAGGGGAACCGGTAGCCCTGTCCGTGGTGTATGGGGATACTGACAGCGTCTTCGTGAATATTCATGATAAAAACCTCACGCTTTCAGATGCCGGGCTTATCGGGGACAAGATCGCAAGTACCGTTACGGAATCTCTCCAGAAGCCGATGGAGCTTGTTTTTGATTCTTTCGCCAGGCGGGCGATATTCATAGCCAAAAAGAGATACGCTCTCCTGGTATGGGAGAAAAATGCCGGAGGCATCAAGGAGAAGATCAGGGTCAAGGGCATGGAGACCGTCCGGCGGGACTGGTGTGAGCTGACCACGAAGACCATGGAAAAGGTTCTTGAACTTGTGCTGAAAGAAGGGAAAGTAGATGATGCGATCGAACTTGTCAGGAATACCATTAACAGCTTAAAGTCGATAGACCCGGCTAAAGATAAGGAGTTGTTCGATGATCTTATCCTGACAAGGCAATATACAAAGAAAGTTGAGAGTTACAAGAACAGGCAGCCTCATATAACTGTTATAGAAAAATTGAGAAAACGCGGGATCGTCGCGAACGTTGGCGACAGGATACCTTTCGTCATCCTTGCAGGGAACGGGTTGTTCGTGGAGCGCGCTGAAGACCCGGAGTACGCAAAGGAAAAGAACCTGCCTATCGATGTCGATTATTACATCAATAAACAGATACTTCCGCCTGTTGAGCGCATATTGTCGGATTTCGGGGTGACAGGGGAAATGTTAAGAGGAATGGGAGAGAGAAAGGCACAGGCTGAAACAAAACAGCGCTCGTTGTTCGAGTTTTAGGAGTGAAAACCTTGAAGACCCACCCGCGATGTGCACCGTGCCTATTATCAAGAGTCCAGTTCGAGGCAGAGCTATCCACAAAGGACACAGAACTCCAAAAGAAAGCGATACTTGCAGGAATCGAGGTGCTGAGGGAATACCTGGTTGACGGTCTGCCTGCGGAGAAGCTAAGCACGAAAATACACAGGGAAGCATACAGGGTATTAGGCGACATAGACCCCTATATCGAGAAAAAAAAGCAGAGCAACGAAGCTGCAAAAAAACTCCTGCCTCTTGCAAGGGAGTTCGTGTCGGAAAAAGATTCGATGCGGCGCGCTATCCTTGTAGCGATCATAGGCAACTCGTTTGATTTCGGGGTGCTGGGATACGATGCTGAGAAGGAAATAGTAAAGGAAACGATGTTACAGCAGTTCAAGAGCGGGCTTGATGTGGACGATTCGGACAGGATAAAGGCTCTTCTTGGGAACGTGGTTTACCTTGCAGATAATTGCGGTGAAATTATATTCGATACTTTGTTATTTGAAGAGATACGAAAGCTTGGCGGGAAGATCACTCTTGTAGTAAGAGGCGCGCCAATACTTAACGATGTCACTATGAAAGAAGTACTGGAACTCGGGCTTGACAAAATGGTGGACAGGGTGCTCACCACAGGTTCGAACGCAATAGGAGTTTGCCTGAAAGAAGCCCCGCCAGAGCTTGTTGAGGCGCTCGGTAGCGCGTCGCTTGTGATAAGCAAAGGGATGGCAAATTATGAGACTATGTCCGAATATGATTTCAGACCGATCGCGTACCTCCTGAAAACCAAATGCGAATCTGTGGCAGAGGCTATGGGGCTTAGGAAGAACATGAACGTGGCGAGGCTGGAAGAGTGATCGATTTCAATTCTCTCCCGTTATACTCAAAAATAGCCCTGATAGCAGGCTATTCTGTCGGGTTCTTCTCTTTTGTGCTGGTTTTACGTTACCCGATAATATTGATCCTGATGAAATACAGCCCCGAATACAGGGAATTTATAAAAAGGACGCTGGCGCGGAAAAAACAGAAGTTATCATGAGAAAAATTATCTTTGTAACAGGCAATCCCCATAAGGTCAGGGAGGCAGCCGGCATCTTATCGCCCCTTGGCATAACCGTGGAGCAAAACAACTGCGGGTACCCCGAATTGCAGGAGGAGGAGCTTGAGCCTATAGCTGCGTTCGGCGCTGAGTGGGCTTCGAAAAAACTGAACTGCGAGGTCATGGTGGATGATTCAGGGTTATTTATCGAAGCGCTGGGCGGATTCCCCGGTCCGTATTCAGCGTATGTATTTGACACGCTCGGTAATAAGAAGATACTTAAGCTCATGGAAGATGAAACGAACAGGAGCGCGATCTTCAGATGCGTTATCGGATACTGCCGCCCGGGCGAAAAGGCGCGGGTTTTTACAGGGGAAGTGGCTGGAGAGATTGCAAAGAATATACGGGGTAGCGCGGGTTTCGGATATGACCCCATATACGAGGTGGACGGCGTGACTTTCGGGGAAATGGATGAATATGGGAAGAATAAGTTATCGCACAGGTACAGGGCGCTTGTAAAGTTCGCCGAATGGTTGAAAAGGAGCATTAATATTGTATAATTTTACGAATTTTGTTTGTCTTTCCGGTGTACTACCGTTATAGCCAGTGCATAGCGCTTACACAGAACCTCCTTTTTTATACTGTTTTTTGGTAATTTGAATGTTTTTGTATTATTTTACACCAAAAAATCTATTAATAAACGGTATAAAACTGAAATAAACCTTAGGAAACTAAAAAAACCTCATAAACTACCATTATATTTATACTGACGTAATTCCTTTAAGCAATAGCACTTACCCTCTGTTACCGTATAATAACTGAGTGAGGTGGGCAGGTGAGGTGTGGGGGATTAGTATATCTCAAAAAGAAGATTATTTACTCCCCTCAAAAAGTTTTGGTGGTGTGGATTTACTTAAAAAATAATTACGGACTCGCCGCGATTCGAACGCGGGTCCGCGGGTTCGAAGCCCGCTAGGATATCCTGGCTACCCCACGAGTCCATGGGTTTGACAGCGGGTTTTATAGTTTAACAACGTATTAAATGTTTCTTGCTATGGTCATAACGCTGCTTTCAGATTTCGGTGATGTTTACCCTGCTTCCATGAAAGGTGTGATCCTGGGTATAGCCCCCGATGCCAGTATAGTGGACATCTCCCACTCTGTCCCACGCCAGGACGTGCGCGCCGGAGCGTTCGTGCTCATGACCTGCGCACGATATTTCCCTTCCGGTACGGTTCATGTGGCGGTCGTTGACCCCGGGGTAGGGACAGAGAGGCTCCCGATTGCGGTCATGGCGGAATCTGTTGATTCAAGAATCCATTACTTCATCGGCCCGGATAACGGGCTTCTTGTTCCAGCTGCACGAAGTATCGGAGAACTCAAGGTTTATGAGATCACTAATACGGGTCTGTTCCTTTCCAGCGTATCTTCTACCTTTCACGGTAGGGATATCTTCGCGCCTGTGGGTGCGCATATTTCCAAGGGATTGAATATTAGCGATGTCGGCAGGCAGATTTTTGATTTTATAGACCTTGATTTCGGGGAAGGAATGGAAAAAGATGGTGTCCTGCACGGCAACATTATATTTATCGATTCATTCGGGAATATCGTGACAAATATTCCTTCAAAGGTTTCGGGGTTTAAACCCGGCGATGTACTGGAAATCCAGGAAAAACGGATCTCATTCCAGAAATCTTACGGGTTTTGCAAAGACGGCGAACCCCTGGCATTGATCGGAAGCCACGGTTACCTGGAGATTGCGGTGAACAAGGGGAACGCAGCAGCTTACTTTAACAAAAAACAGGGCGATGATATAATCTTAAAAATTTGAGGTACTACAGTTTAATTTTAGTATGGGAAATCTTAAACTCTGCTTCAATTTTGGTCATACTTAAGAAAAATTACTTAACCCAGTGTGTGAACTAAGCACCAGATGAAACTTTGCGATTTCGATTATCACCTGCCTTCGGAACTTATCGCCCAATCCCCCATAGAGCCGAGGGACTCATCCAGGTTAATGGTGCTCGGAAAGGACATTGAGCATCGGTATTTTGCCGATATCATTGATTACTTTGAAGAAGGAGATACCCTTGTGCTCAACGATTCAAGGGTCATACCCGCAAAACTCAGCGGTAAAAAGAGCACGGGGGGGCATGTCGAAGCACTTGTGATCTCAAAAAGCGGGGCAGGATACAAGTGCCTTATCCGCGGCAAGAACATCCGTGAAGGCACAAATCTCTATTTCGGGGAGCTTAAGGCAACGATTCTTGAGGTTATAAAGAATGAAAATGCGAGCAGATATCTTGTGGAGTTCAACTGCAACGGGAACCTGAACGATATCCTCGAAAAAACCGGGGAAGCGCCTCTTCCGCCTTATATCAAGAAGAAACTGGACGATAGTAACCGCTACCAGACAATCTATTCAAAGGAAAAAGGCTCGATAGCCGCACCCACCGCAGGCTTGCATTTCACAAATGAGTTATTAAACCGTATAAGAGATAAAGGGGTCAATATCGCTTACGTTACCCTTCATGTCGGCATCGGCACGTTCACTCCGGTTAAAGTGGAGAACCTGGGATCTCATATTATGGAGCCTGAGTATATTACAATAAATGCAGAGAGCGCGGGGATAATCAATGGAACAGGGGGAAAGCTGATAGCAGCCGGCACTACCACGGTAAAAGCGCTTGAAAGTTCATGCGTAAATGGCAATATCACTGCAAAAGAAGGATTCAGTCAACTTTTTATCTACCCGCCTTATGCTTTTAAAGCGAGGATTGATGCAATTATCACGAACTTCCATCTTCCCAAATCCACCCTGCTTATGCTTGTGAGCGCATTCGCGGGCAGGGAGAGGCTGATGGCTGCTTATAAAGAAGCCATATTGAATTCATACAGGTTTTACAGCTTCGGAGATGCAATGCTGGTTTTCAGGTAAGGTATTATGTACGAACTGATACACACAGATAAAAATACAGGCGCGCGGGCGGGAAAGCTCAGGACAAAGCATGGGGTGATCAATACGCCCGCGTTCATGCCAGTCGCCACCAAAGGAACGGTGAAGACGCTCATACCCGAAGAACTGTATGACATGGGCACGCAGGCGCTCATCAGCAACGCCTTCCACCTTTTCCTTTCGCCGGGTATGGACGTGCTCCGGAAAGCCGGAGGGCTGCATGAATTCATGCACTGGGAGCGCGCTATTTTCACGGACAGCGGCGGCTTCCAGATGATACGCAAGGACTTCCATTTCAAGATCACGGATGAGGGAATAACGTATAAAAACCCCCGTGACGGGAAGAAATACTCATACACGCCCGAGATCTGCATAAACAACCAAAAAACCATAGGCTCCGATATTGCAATGGTGCTTGATGAATGCCCACCCTATGGAAGCGATTACAGCGCAGTAGAGGCTTCGATGGAGCGGACGATACGGTGGGCAGGAAGAGCAAAAGGGGTGGAAAAAAATGAAGATCAGCTCGTTTTTGCGATATTGCAGGGCGGGACGTTCGCAGAACTGCGGAAAAAATGCGCACAGGAACTCGTTGCAATGGATTTTGACGGCTACGGGATAGGCGGGCTATCCATCGGCGAACCAAAAGAGATAATGAACGAGGTATTGAGGTATAATGTTCCTTTAGTGCCTGAGGACAGAGCGCGCTATCTGATGGGCGTGGGTTCGCCTGCGGAACTGCTTGAGGCAATCGGGTCCGGCGTGGATATATTCGACAGCGCCTTCCCTACAAGGAATGCACGGCACCAGACCCTGATGACCTCAAAAGGGAATATGGATATTGCCCGCGGGAAATATGCACAGGATTTTGCACCTGTCGATGAGAATTGCGGGTGCTATGCCTGTAAAAACTATACAAGGGCTTATCTGCATCATCTTTTTAAGGAATCCGAACTGCTTGCACTGAGACTGGCATCCATTCATAACCTGCACTTTATCCAGTCAATAGTGCATGGTGCCAGGGAAGCAATAACGGAGGACAGGTTTGCTGAATTTAAAGAAAAGGTACTTACTGGTTTTCCATGATTAATTACATCCGCACCGTTCTTCAGGCCGGTAATCATAAAAGGATTGGTATGAACCTGGTTTTATGGTTCGTTTTAAGCTCTCTGCAAACGGCGCAGCCGTTCTTATTTGATATCATCGTATTAAGAAGTATAAAATCAGGCAGGGTTTTTTCTACTTTGATCTGCAAGTCAATGCCGCCTGAAGCTTTAATGGCATCGTAATCCTTTGAGAGAGTTCCTGGCCCGGTGTTCAAGGGTTCGTCATCCGCCATGGGTACTTTTGGTTGTTTCATGTCTATTCCCTTCTCCTACTTTAGTACCTTTTATCAATCATTCTGCCATCTATTAGCTTGCTGCAACTGTATGATCATCCGCGAAACTTCCCGCCTCTGTCAGTATTAACACCAGGAACATGTAAATGAATATTATTTCGTCGGGAGCTTGCGGGATTTGTCCTGCTACTGCTGTCAGGTTGGCATTTACCGCCATCAATCCACCTGACGTGAGGGCGACAAGGAAACCATTCATGGTCCAGTACATATTTGTTGAGGATTTAAGCTGGAGTACAAAAACTGCGAACAACAATACAAAAGTGAGCCACATCTTGGCGAACACGATGCCATTAAAACCATATGTTGTGAAGAGGTAGCTTGCAGCCGGGTTTGCCTCGATGCCTGCTCCAAGCAAGCTCATCATGTAAGCAGCTGTAACTCCATCGCCTATTCCAAAGGTTATGAACGCTGTGATATACAGGATATGGATGTTTTCTGTCATGTTTAGCCTCCTGGGGAATGGTTTTCCAGACTATCATCTGCTACACAACAGGAAATCAGCGGTTGCTACTAAAGTTAGCAACTTTTTAGCGGGGCTGTGTCTGAGAAGATTTATGGAGTAGAAATAAAATATAGATACAAGAAAGTATTGTAAAAGCAGTACAGGAGGTTCAGGTATAGAGACCAGAAAGATATGTCTTGTTAGCGACTGGTATTATCCCAAGATAGGAGGTATAGAGAGCCACATCGATTACCTCTCTGAGCTCATGGCTGCACAGGGCAACGAGGTGCATATATTGACCCGCCAATACCAGGGTTCACAGGAGATGATCGCTGCACATGATGCGCAAAAAAGGCAAAAAGGGATCATAATCCACAGGGTAAAAGGTCATGCAGTCAGAAGATGGGGCGCGATGGTCGATCCGAGGATAAGCTGGTTTGTGAATGACGTTATCAGAAGGGAGAAGTTCGAGCTTATACATGCCCACAGCATTTATTCGCCGATGGCTATGGTCACAGCGTATGCAGGCAAGACATTGAGGTACATACCAACGGTTGCCACGAACCATTCGCTCTGGGGAAAAGTATTGATGCGCAGCCTGCTTCAGCATCTGCTGCGTGAAGAATTTACAAGGCTGGATGCGTTAATAGCCGTAAGTAACGCCGTAAAAGATGATACCGAGCGTTTCTATATGGATAAACCGGTATTTGTTATCCCCAACGGCGTGGATTGCGATAAATTCTATCCTGATGTCACGAACAGGGATCAGATACGCCGCTATCTCGGATTTGATGATAAGGATATCGTGATCGTTACAGTGGGCAGGCTTGTGCCCCGCAAAAAGATGCGCGAGCTGATACAGATAACGCATGACCTTAATAAAAGGCATAACGTCAAATTGCTTATCGTGGGCGACGGTCCGGAAAAAGAAAAACTGGTGAAGCTTTCAAAATCGCTGGGCATAAGCGGGAATATTCGGTTTACAGGCTACGTAACAAACCCTTTTGATTATCTGAATGCATCCGATATATTCTCCTTATGTTCCGAGAATGAGGCGCTGGGAATATCCATTCTTGAGGCTATGGCATGTGAACTTCCTGTTGTGGTAAAAGACGTGAACGGTATCAGAGATATCCTGAGCGGCAATAATGGCCCTCCGCCGGCTAACAATGCAGCAGGAATAAGGAACAATCTTGAGCTTTTGATAACGGATGAAGAATTCCGATCAAAGCTTGCAAGAAATAATAGGAGGCATGTGCTTTCGAATTTTGCCTGGGATATAGTCTGCAAGAAGACACTTGATGTATACGATTTTGTAGATGAGGTGGCTGAAGTGGAGACCCCCAGGTATTATGATATGAAACTTGCGAAGATGGGAAGAATTGTTAGGAAGTTAAAACCCCGCCATGATGAGAACCGTAACCCTGACAATAGATGTTGAGCCTGACTGCCCTCCATACCTTGGGACATACAGGGGCATAGAATCAGGGCTTCCCGCACTGTTTGAAGTCCTGGAAAAATATGATGTGAAAGCTACGTTTTTTATAACCGGCGATGTGGCTTCAAAATACCCGCAGGATGTGGCAAAGATCGCAGGGCGTCACGAAATCGGATGCCACGGCTATTCCCATACGCGTTTTGACAGGATGGCTTTTGAGGAAGCTGCGGATGAGATAGAAAAGAGCACCGCGGTATTGCGCAGTCTCGCCGGCAGGATTATCTCTTTCAGGGCGCCAAATCTCATATTTCCCGAAAGGTTCCTGGGGCTCCTGAAAAACAACGGGTATTTGATCGATTCGTCCCTTGCTAAGTATAAGATCGGGCACTTATACAGGATACATGCCAGTGATAAAGATGATGACCTGAATAACGGATTGTTAAGAGTCCCGGTATCTGCGACCTCCTCAATGTTGCGATTGCCTCTCGGGAGCGGGATACTCCGGCGACTTGATTCACCAGTAATCCTGTTCTTCCATCCCTGGGAGTTCGTGGATATGAGCGGCGAACCTGTAAGGTGGGACTGCAAGATAAACACAGGCAGCAGGGCGCTTGAGAGGCTTGGGTCATTGATAGGGTTTTTTAAGAATAACAATTACCGTTTCTGTACTATATCTGATTTCTTAAGGCTTTGACTTATTTTTAGTCTTGCAATATCGCTCTTTTTCGCTGAAAATGCATCCGCAGTACTTCTGCATATAAAGCCCGAAGCCTCTGGCAAGCTCCCGCGATTCCCTGTACCCTTCCTTGAAATCCTCATAATAGAACTCAATCCCATTTTCATCCGCCGCTTTTTTCCCTGTTTCGATAAGCACTTCATGCTCCTGGTAAGGGGATATCAGAAGGGTGGTGGTAAAAGCCTCAAATCCGAGCGTACATGCGGTTTTTGCCGCCTCTGTGAGCCTCATGGTATAACAGAACCTGCACCTGTCATCAGCGTCAAGGGCTCCGCGCAGGTAGCTCTCGATATTGTAATCATCCTTATAAATCATCCTGGCTCCTTTTAATTCCACATATTTCTCAAGCGATTCCAGCCTGTTCTTATATTCCAGGTAAGGGTGTATGTTGGGATTGTAAAAAAAGCCTGTTACGTCGTGCCCTTCTTCGACCAGTCGTTTGTGGGGATATGTGAAGCACGGGGCGCAGCAGATGTGGACGAGGATTTGCATGTGGTTTAACTGGGCGTATCTTAGCTTAATTTTTGTGTATGAGGAGATATAGCCATAATCTTTCGGGCTTCATTTTCGACCTAGGTTTAGAGAAAATTTTAACGACATTATAATTTTTTAACCTCATTGTAATATTGAATACCATTTGAAATATATACTTCTTTTCATATCTAAAAAATTAAATATGTAAAATCAGTGGTTGGGCAAAAGCTCAAACAATCATTCTGCAATAATAATAAAAGTGATGGTTGATTGTTTCAAGAGAGTGAGCCCCTTGTCCGAAGGCAAGACTATAAATTGAACTTAAGAAGAAAATATAAATGGAGGAATAAAAACATGAAAAAAAGTAAGGGATTGCAATTAGGCGCGCTACTTGGTGCAATGCTGCTTGTGAGCATGGCGGCAGTGGGTGCAGAACAACCGGTAGGTGCAAATCTTAGCAGTAATACAATTAATCTTAGTAATAATACAATTAATCTTAACAATAGTACAATCCCTCAAGAAAAGAAACTAGATCAAAATAATACAGGAATTGGAGAACCTACAATGCCTGTATTTAGGGAAGTTGTTATTGTATATTTCAAAGAAATGCCAGCATCGACTAATGGCTTTGCCTCTAAATACGGTGTAAAACCAATATTCATCGATTCGGATATAAAGATGGCGGCATTTGAAACTCTGCCCGTAGGAAAGACCGGGCGCGTAAGCCAGAGAACGCTGGATGTAGTCAGCGAGTTTTCAAATGATTCCCTTGTAGAGAAAGCATTTCGTGATGAGTATTTGTTTATCAATACAAAAACGGGATATTTGTTAATCAATGCAGAAACAGGATATTATTCGACAGAGCCTTTAATACAGGGCCCTGAATACTACGAGAAGCTGCGTGTGGAATACATTCCCAATATAGTGCGGGTTAGATTTTGGAGGGCTCCTCCATCTCTTGAAGAGTTTGCATCAAAGTATGGAGGAAAGCTCATGGAGCTATCGGATGCCGATAAGTTTTTTATGGCGGCTGGCTTTGAAACGAGTAATATCTCTGAATTCATCAATAAAATTTCAACTGATCCATATGTTGCTTCAGTCTCGCTCGTTGGTACAGAACCAAGTCTCGCTTCTATATCAGTGAATAACAGCTCAGAAGTGGCAGATACGCCCAAGGCATCGGGATTTGAATCAGTTGTTTCAATATTGCTTCTTATCTCTATTATCTTTATGATGAGAAGGAGATAATATGAGAAGAAGTATAGGATTTATTCTGAAGTCACTGCTTGCGTCAATGCTGCCGGTGGGCATGGCTCTCATTCTTGCAGCGAGTACAGCTTCGGCACATACACCAAATGACACATACTGGAGCAATCAATGGGGACCAAATAATATAGATGCTCCTAATGCATGGAATTATCAGAAAGGCAGTACAACTATTACTGTTGCAATTCTTGATACAGGGATTGATTATAACCATGAAGACCTGACAGGACGTGTTATACAGGGATGGAACTTTTATAATAACAGTAATGTAGTCATGGATGATAACAGCAAATCTCATGGAACACGCATTGCAGGTATATCTGGTGCTATCATGGATAACAGCACAGGTATTGCAGGTATTGCACAGACCAAACTGCTTGCAGTAAAGGTATGCAATTTTATGCAGAATTGCACCTGGCCTGCTATCACGGATGGTATCTATTATGCAGCAAATAACGGTGCAAAAATAATAAGCATGAGCCTCCAGAAAGCTGAGTACTATGATCTTGCAGAAATTGCAGCCGACTATGCATACTACACTAAAGGAGCTTTACTTGTCGGTGTATCTGGTAATTCGTTCATTGGTGGAGGACAAAACTATATACCATATCCCGGAAATTTTAGCTCGGTTATAGCTGTTGGAGCAATAGATTCTAATGATCAAAGGGCTTCGTTTTCAAACTACGGTTCCAAACTTGAACTTGTTGCACCCGGGGTTGAGATATTTTCAACAATTCGTAATAACGGATACGAAGCCGATTTGTATAATGGTTCTGGCACATCATTTGCAGCCCCGCATGTTGCTGGGGTTGCAGCACTCGTATGGTCGCAGTATCCTACATTCAGTAATGAAAATGTTCGAGAGATATTGAAAAATACTGCTGTCGATCTTGGTTCTTCTGGCAAGGACATAGAATATGGTTATGGCAAGGTTAATGCATCTGCAGCTGTTACTAGTAACATGCTTAGCAGCTGGCGTTATAACCGCAGATTAACCATCACTGGCTCAACAGCAGGCGCCCAGACAAATTACCAGATGAAGCTCACAGTCTATAATAGTACCGGAACTGATACACTCGGCAACATCTATCTCGGGGGGAACGCAAAGAACGACTTCAGCGATTTGAGGTTCACCAAATCAGACGGAGCTACATTACTGGACTACTGGATAGAGTCATACACTCCAGGGATAAGTGCCGTGGTATGGGTAGAGGTTGATTCAATACCGGCAAGCCCAGGTACAGCAAATATTTATCTCTATTATGGTAATCCATCGGCGATAAGTGTAAGCAGTGGAACGGCGACATTCGATTTTTTTAATAATTTCGAATCAGATGCTATAGGATCTGTTCCAGCAGGATGGATAATCGATAAAGGAACATTCTCGGTCCAGAGCGAGACATTAGGTGGAATTACAAGTAAGAGATTATATTCTAATTCACAAGGTGCAGTAATTCACACGCCATCTGCATCATACCAAAACACTGCGTGGGAGTTTGATGTATATAATCAAGGATTAGATAGCTTTGGAAACGCCTATCAGCAATCCAGAATTTATTTTTCATATGTAAATGATAACAATTTGGCTGTGGCGTGTCAGAGCTGTTATTTAGGAGGATATCTTCTTTCAGTTGCAGTCGGAGGTGTCACTACAGTTAATTATGATACTGGTTCTAGCACTGTTGGTACAGGAATTTTACATTATAAAGTTACCAATTATAATAATGTGTGGACATTGTATGTAAATGGAGTGCAAATCTATCAGGCAACAGGAAATGGTCCAACTTCTTCAAGCTTTACTACATTGTACACATCTGGCTCAGGAGGAAATGCAGGATCTTATCCAAATAGATTTGACAATTTTATATATCATAAATATGTAAATCCGGAACCCGCATGGGGGAATTAAGATGCAGAAGCGATATTAAGCGGTTCTTTGCTATATTGAAAGCATAATCAGGCAGTTCTGGAATGGTTTTGTCGTGGATTACAATAGAAAAAGCACGTAGCTATGGAAAGAAGCATTTGCCGAGTTTGGGAATTGTATCAAAGGTTCTAAAGGAGTCTTAGTTGAAGCCTTATAAAGTATATTGAAAAAGGTAAACGCAGATGCGTCTACCTCAAATCGAATCAGAAAAGGTAATATCCGCATCCAGGTCATTAACCAGCGAATCCACCGAGGTAAGCTCATTTTCCGTCCCGAACAAGTCATCAGGAGAAGTACCTGAAGAGGTCTGAGCAGGTGAGGCAGTAACCTGGGTGTTTGCTGCCTGCGGCGCAGGTTGCTGGGTCTGGGCAGGGGAAGCAGGCGCCTGGGTAGAGATGTCAGCCACCTTGCCTTTCTCCTTATTGCCCAAGCAGCCTAAAGCCGATGCTGCGACTACTAACACAATTAATAGATACATTACTCTCATTTATATCACCTTTTAACTGCTATTACCTTCTGCTGTCGCGGTAGGCGTTGCTGTAGCTGTTGCGTTCACAGTTGAAGTTGCCACCGGTGTTGCGGTTGCACTTCCGCCGGCTTCAAGTTCGCCTTTTTCATTAACCCTGGCTTTTCCGAAGAGCTTTCTATAATCCCTGACAAAATCCAGCAATTCCTTACTTGCCGACTTCATTTTTTTGATCGCATCCCTTTCCAGATTATCTCCCTGGCGCAGGAATTCAGCCGCAGCCTTATTATCTGTCACGGTCCCGTCAGAGGCAAACCCGCTGTGGTTTGCCAGCAAGGTGTCTGCCCGCTGCTGGATGGCTTTTGCTTCTGCTACAAGGGCTTTGTACCTTGACGCATCATCCTGCAGTCTGGATACATCTTTGTTCTCTGCCTTCGCATTCTCGATTGCTGTGTCTAATTTTGTCGAGACGTTCTCTGCCCTTGTAATGAATTCATCAACCCGGTGATTGATCAGTATTTCAAGATAATAGCGTGTTTCAAGCCTTATCTTAACCCACTGGTCTTTTAATTCCTTATGGGCATCCCTTAATTCCTGGAACGTGGTAGCCTGCTGTACTTTTGTTCTTAGCTGTTCCAGTTCTGCGATGTGCGCATCGATATTTTTAGAGGCATCGAACGGGATGACGCCTTTATTTTCAGAAAGCTCTATCCTGGATTTGAGAACCCCAAGTTGCGCAATTGTATGGTTAATAGCTCTTTCGACATAGTTCCTGGCTTTCTCTGTTAGCTCTCCCCTGGATTTTGTGTCTTTTGCGTTTTTTAACTTTTCGTTGGCTTCATCGAATTGTTTCTTAGCTTCCTCGAATTTCTTTTGTGTGTTTTCATATCTCTCCTTTTGTATCCTGTACTGTTCTTTATCCTTTTCGAATAGCTCTTTTGGCGTTTGCGCAGCCGCAAGCCCTGAGAATAAGCTCAGTATGAATACAGCCGCGACCAGCGACGTTAATATATTGAGCCTTTGCCTGTTTTTCATATTAGTTCCTCCTTCTTATCAATCGCATAACGCAATTGTCTACCCGTTCTACAATCACCGAACAGATAAACATACTTTTACAGCATCAAAATTTAAACGTTTATGAAGCTTCATAACCCTTTATAAAACTTTATCAAAGTCCATAATCCATTATAGAGCCCCATAAATGCTTGTTTTACTTTAGAATAAACTATATATACAGTTTTATAAGATTATAAGAGTACATGCCCAGGGACACGAAAGGACTCCTGATATTCTTTTTGATAGCCGTACTAGTTACAGGCGCACAGGGGGCAACCCTGCACGGCACGGTATATGAATGGCAGGATTTTGAAAAGCCTCTAAGGAACGCTATAGTCGAGGTGAACTCAACACCTGTGCAGTACACGGTCGCAACAGCAGGGATCTACTCGTTCAACCTGTCACCCGGCAATTACCTTATCAAAGCAAAATACTACAGGAACAATGTCCTTGAACTCAGTACCGAAGAGGAAATCCAGGTAGGCCATGAAGGGGATTTTATCCGCGACCTCCTGCTTTTCCCTCCGACGGACACGGAGTACGAGTACCTCGGGGATATTAATTTTACAGATAACATGGATGTAAAAAATGAAGTAAGCCCGTATATTTATATTGTAATTATTTTAATAGTTATCCTGTCCGCTATAATAATCTTTTACCGGCTTAACAAAAGCAATAGCGACAGAACCGTCATTAATGAAACTCCTTTACCGCCCCCTGCGGCTGTAACCGGAACCGGGGAACTTCCCTCCGACCTGCAGGAACTGTATAGCTTAATACTGAAAACGGGCGGCAGGTCAACCCAGAAGGAACTGCGGAAAAAAACGTCATACTCGGAGGCAAGGGTCAGTCTGATGCTGGATGACCTGGAGAACAGGGGTTTCATTAAAAAGATCAAAAAAGGACGGTCAAACATTATTATCGCTGAAGTCCAAAAAAATTGATTTCCTCATTCGTGCACAACTTTACGCCCGTCGTAAACTATAAATACTTTCGTTCGTATATATACGAATTATAGTGGGCAAAACATACTTTTTTTCATACCACCACAATCCTTTGCCCACTATCCTCCTATTAACCGTTCTTTTCAAGAACCGAGATGCGTCTTGTAAGGCTCTTATGCACCCTCTGCAGATGGCTCTCGATTACCCTGAACCCCGCTTTTTCTGCAATATCCTCTATCTTGCGCTCTGAAATAAAAACCGCGCGCTTTCCTTTTTTAAGCACCCTGTGTATCTCGCTTAAGGAACCGGTAAGCAGATCATCCAGTGATTCTGCTTTTATCGCCGCCGACCTGCCATACGGGGGGTCTGTTACAACGGCATCCACGCTCTCATCGCAAAGCGCCATGCGGCATGCGTCCTGGTACATAAGGGAATAGTCGATATCGTAATAATCAAGGTTCATTTTAGCCCCAAGGAGCAACTTCCGTTGCACGTCGCCTCCGATTGCCTTTATGCCGATAATCCCGGCTTCGACAAGGATACCGGCTGTCCCGCAGAACGGGTCGAACAGATACTCTTCCGGCTTTGCTATGTTCACAAGTGCACGCGCTACCCTCGGCATCAGGACACCGGGGTAGAAAAAAGGCTTATAATGGGGTTTTCGCGCTTCGAACGCTCCCCGGTCAACAGAAGCAACAATATATCCGAAGATGCTCTTATCCCCTGTGAGCAGTACCCTGAACGCAATTTCAGGGTTTTTCAGGTCTGCGCAGGCTCCTCTCTGGTAGTAAATCCCGCCTATCCGTCGTTCCATCGACCCGGTGTCCACTTTTGAGCAGTCCTTTATTCTCCTGACCCTGACGCTGTACGTACCATCTAACCTGATATCGGCTCTGCTTACCGTATCCAGGATATCTTCTTCTGTCGCCCCTCCGATTCCCAGGACTATCATGAGATGATGGGTCATCGAAAGTCTTTTTGACAGGGCATGTGCAGTCCGGTACGCTTCGTCTTTTAGCTCGATGACAAGGCATCCGTCAAGCTTTAAATGGATTTTAAAGTCCACATGCAGCGACTCAAGGCAGGCGATCGCTTCAGATGCCGGGATGGTGTCATGTTCGCCTGACAGTTCAAATGCAATTAACATAGCCTATATTATCATGCTCTCTTTTAATTCCCTCAGCATCTCAGCCATAACGCCGTGCCACCGGAACTGTTCCTCAAGACTCTGTCTTACGGTTTTTTTTGCGTACGCATCCTCGTCCCAGATTATATTCTCATACTCGACGTTCTTAAAAATAAGACCATAAGCAGGAGCAGGCTCAAGCCCTTCGGTAAACTCCGCCGGATTAAGCATCTGTTCAAGCCACGATAAGTCCTTCGCCCCGCAACCCGTCATTTTCATCGCCGTGGCGATCTTGCGCACCATATGCCGGATAAAATGGTCTGCCCGGATGTCCATAATGGTGAATTCTCTCTCTACCCGCATCTCGATTTTCTCTATCCTGCATATGCTGCTCTTTTCTTTTTCAAGCGTGGCAAAATTGGCAAAGTCGTGTACTCCTTTTAACAGCCGCGAGGCATTACGAAGCAGGGAGATGCTGTATTTCCCGCACATAATATACCTGTACTCGCGGCTTAAGGCACTGCTGTGCGGGTCAAAGTCGGAAGGTACATGAGCCCGTGCCCATACCCATATCGTCGGGGGAAGTCTGGTATTTATAGCTCTGGCTGTGAACGCATCCGGGTCAGCCGTATCGAACGCTATCACCTGACCGAGCGCATGTACTCCTTTATCGGTCGCGCCTGCAGCAATGTAATTAGCTTCATGCGGATTGTTTATAATGTTCAATTCCGCAAGAGCCCTGAAGAGTTCACCTTCAATGGTCCTGACATCGGGATGGAATCGGAAACCGTGGTAGTCCGTGCCTATGTATGCAACCTGTAGAGCGATTCGCATGGATTTTAAATTGGTACGTAGATATATAAATCTTCGGTAAAAAAATTTATAAACAAAAAGCTGGATTGGGCACTGTTAAAAAATATAAAATAACCCTGGTCAGCGTGCAAAAAAATATATACCTCCTGAACGTACCCTATCCAAAAGTGAGCAGCATGAAAAAACGTATTAGTGGCTTCTTTTCCGAAAGTAAGAACTGGGCAATGGTTTACCTGTTCATAATTTATCTGGATACACTGCTGACGCTCGTAGGAACGCATCAGCCCGGCTTCGCTGAGGCTAACCCGATCCTGAGAAGTGCATTCCTTACAGGAGATCTTAAACTGCCGCTGCTTTCTGCAGCTTCGATAGTCCTGGTCATGTTAGCGGTAATAAGGGGCTGGAATATTAAAATAACAGAAGGGGATAACGTTTACTTAAGCAACACAAGCAGGGCTTTAAGATTCGCTGCGTGGATGCTGATCCCTGTCTATTTTTATTTCACGTCTTTTGGGTGGATGTATCTGATGAGCTATAATAGTACCCCGCCGTTTTATGAGTATTTCCTGCATGTCCTTGAAACAATGTTATAGCAGTTTTTGAGATCCCTGGATCAAGTTCCAACAGCAAGGGTCTCCTCCCACGGCTCAAGGCTTTCGAACTCCGTTCCCCCTTTCGTGTACGTTCTGGTGACCTTTTTCGTAAGAACCTTGCAGTAGCCGCATTTCTTGCATACCTTCTTGCAGTTCTTCCACTGCTGCTCTAAAACGCTGTCAAGGCTTTTATTTGGTATATAGAACAGGTCTTTCAAATCCTTGGGGCAGTCCAGCAAATCCATGAGATTGCCATCATAGCTCTCATTGTGATATGCGTTAACGCAGTTCAGTATCCAGTCCACAAAATGCGTCCTGCCGCCGATCTTATAAACATCCGTTATATCTTTGTAATGCTTTATGTCCTCAGGTCTTATCCATGGCGATTTGATTATCAGCTCCGGGCTGGCGATCCGCAGCTCCAGACATTTGAAGTAATAGTAGTCATCCAGCACATTGGGTCTTGGCTCGGGTCCGAAAGCATGCGAGAAAAAGTTAAAATGGGCATACCTGAAGGGGCAGCGGTAAAGGCACCCCTCGTTCACCAGGAGTTTTAATTCGCAGTCCACCGAATCCCGGATAGCGTGGAGCACATCAAAATGCCTGTTAACATTCGAATCGATCACTATAGATTTTGCGCCCAGTCCGGCAAAGAACTCCGCCTTCTGCGGCGAATCCACAAAAGCGAGCACCGAGACCACGACATCGACATCGAAATCCCGCGCTATTGTTTCCACAAGGTACGGGTCGGCGACCACGATAGAATCGATGCCGATATCAACCAGCTTCTCGATATACCAGTGGTTTATCCGAAAACCTTCAGGCGTGAGCTGCCTCCCGCCCATGCAGCTTGAGTTCAGTACAAGCTCCATCCTGACACCGTTCTTATGGGCATATTCAGTCTGCGCCGCGATATCCTCAAGCTGGGGGGAAGCAAGATTACTTCTGCCCGTGCCGATATAATCCGGCGAGCCTGCCATGAATATGGAATATATCTTATCCTTTGCTGTCAGCAGTTCTTTAAGGCTGTTGATATGCCCGGGCGAGGGGACAAATAGCTTCATGCCTTACCTGTTAATTGCAATCATGATAAATGTTTTGCATTCAGGATCTTGTGAATGGTCTTTAACAATCTCTCTACTGTGTAAGGCTTGGATAAAAAAGCGTGTACTTTGCCTGTAATGCTTGCATACTTATCACTCTCGGTCAATCCGCTGACCGCGATTATCCTGACCCGGGGGTCGATCTTACGAAGCTCATTAATGCTTGCCGGACCGTCCATTACGGGCATCATCATATCCATAAGAACTATCTTTATCTTGTCCCTGTTTTGTGAGTATAATTGTATTGCTTCCGCACCATCACTGGCTGTCAGCACCCGGTATCCGTTTTTTTCCAGTGATACTCTGGTGATCTCGCGTATCTGTGCTTCATCATCAACAACAAGAATATATTCCCCATGCCCTGCAGGAAGTTCAAGCTGCTGTACCTGCGCTTTTTGTGTCTCGCTGGTTTTAACAGCCGGCAGATATACTTTGAACTTGGTTCCATTTCCAACTTCGCTATACACATTTATAAATCCGCCGTGGCTTTTCACAATGGCAAGGGCTGTTGAAAGACCAAGACCAGTGCCTTTGCCGGGAGCTTTTGTCGTGAAAAACGGCTCAAATATCCTGTCCATGATTTTAGCAGGAATACCGGTCCCGGTGTCTGAAACAGCAATTGAGACGTAAGGACCGACCCTGGCATCAACATTAAACCTTGCAACACTTTCATCAATAGAAATATTTTCAGCAGAAATGCTAAGGGTACCCCCAGCCGGCATTGCATCGCGTGCATTAACACAGAGGTTCATCAGGACCTGGTGCAGTTGTGTTGCATCTCCATAAGTCGTCCAGAGGTCTTTTGATATATCTGCCTTAACTTCTATGTTCCTTGGAAATGTTTCTTTTGCAAGCTGCCTGATTTCGGATATAATGTATGTCACCTGAAGAGCTTTTCTTTCACCTTCAATCCCTCTTGCGAATGACTGGACCTGCTTTATCAAACCGGCTCCACGCTGGGCGCTTCTCTCAAGGATGCCGATCAATTTCTGGCTACCGTCATCCGTGAACTTATCCTGCAATAGTTGCAATGATAGCATTATCGGTGACAGCACATTATTAATATCATGCGCTATACCGCTTGCAAGCGTGCCTATGCTCTCCATCCTTTGAGCCCTGAGCAGCTGCGCCTCAAGCTTTATCCTCTCGGTGATATCAGTGTTGATGATAAGTATTGATTTTGGTTTCCCCCCGCCATCATGCGTTAAAGTCCAGCGGCTCTCAACGATGATCTCCTTACCATCTCTGGTCACCTGATATAACTCACCCATCCATTCCTCTTTCTCGATTACAATTCTCTGGGCTTCGGTGAGTCTAGGGAGCTCTTTTATATGTAGAAGCTTGTTCGCGTCTTTCCCGATGACTTCCTCCGCTGTCCAGCCGTACAGACGCTGAGCACTTTTATTCCAGTAGATAATGTGATGTTCCAGATCCCTGACGTAAATCGCATCCTGCGCTTTATCAAGTAGCGAGGCTTGCTCCCGGATTTTTTCTTCAGACTGCTTGCGCATGGTTATGTCGCGCTGGATTGCCAGAAAACCAATGATGTTCCCCTCTCTATCCATGATCGGATTAGCAGTGCCTTCGATATTTAATAGCCGTCCATCTTTTGTCTTATTGATTATCTCCCCTGTCGTGGCTTTCTTTGCAAGAAGCGTATCCCAGAATTGTTTATAAACTTCCTGAGGAAGAGTTCCAGATTTCAAAATCCTGGGTGTTTTCCCCAGTGCTTCTTCCCTGCCATACCCGTATATATTCTCAAAAGCAGGATTGATATAAATTATCATACCGTTGGGATCAGTTATAAAAATGGCATCAGCCGATCGCTCAATTCCTAATCTGAACTTTGATAACTCCTCCTCGGCACGCATGCGGTTTTCCTCTATCCCGATGGCTGAGGCGATAACACCCATAAGCCTTTTGTCATCCGCGCTCGGAAAATAGTCATCCTGATAAACAACGCATAGCGAACCGACATAATTATCACCGAATTTGACAGCACGGCCGATATAGGTTTTGAGCTTATATGCCACCACATTAGGGTCGGTGTGAGCATACACGGTTCCGGGGAGGTTGTGAATTATATTAATTTCATCACTACCACGGTTAATCGTATCATGGCAGATATGTCCTGCGGGATTGTCTAACAATTTGTAACCGTGCGGCAGGTTCCATTGTCCCCATGAGCAGAGCATCCCTTTATCAAGGCGGTTGTAGAGCGCAGCAGTTGCCCCCATGAGTTCACCGCAAAGAGCGGTAAGACGGTTGATATTCTCAATCGGTTTTGTCCCGAATACGAGGAAACATTCGTTCAGCTTTGATAGCCTTTCCTCGGCACGCAAGCGCTCAGTACCTGACTTCTGCAAATTTTGCACCATTATATTGAACGTTCCTGCCAGCTCGCCGATCTCATCCGTTGATCCGGTTTCTATATTAGTTCCAAGGTTACCTCTGCCTATATCCACAGCCGCTTTCTTCAGTCTCATAATAGGGTCGGCGATATTTCTGGCAATAACATATCCGAGAGCTAAGGCACCAAAAATAGCAGCCGCACCGATTATAAGAATAATATTGTAAAGATTCGCAGCGTTTTTTTTGGCTGCCTGGTCCTGTTCAGTCCTTAAACCGACTTCTATTTTTGCCAGCCTGAGCCCATCTTCCCGGATATCAGCAGCAGTATCGTCAAGATTCCTGATCAATCCCTGGTGATTTTCAAATCTGAACATTCCTGTTGTTTTTATTTCGGTTTCATATGCTTTTAGCAGCGATTCCCCGGTATATTGGAGCTTGTCTGTTTTAGAATTGATATCATCTAAAATCTTTCTTGCCTCGGGGTCCTTTACTTTTTCATACATTATCGAATTTTGTTCGCGCAACGATGCAAGCCTGATAAAGAATTTCTGCTTATCCGACTCGTTATGTAATGTCAAATACAGCATCAAGTGCCCCTCTGCCCTTTTTGCATAACTGCTAACCTCGTTTGATGCCTCTATTATAGATCCGAAATGTTCATCCCCACTTTCAAAAGAGTTCACAATCCGGTTATTGGTGTAAAGACCGAGGAATCCCACAAGACCTACCAGTAGGGAGATTGCTATAAATACCGCAACCAATTTTTGCTTTAGTCTCATTTTTTCCAGCCTATTACCGAACCTGCGGACCCGCTTTATTCTGACAGGTTACATTGAACCACCTTTACTCGGACTCAGTTTTTCTTTGTTTAACCAGGTCTTATATTAATCTGCCGTTATTATTCCAGGGGATTTAATGCCAGAATGATTTAATATTGCTCAACCCATCATCGGATAATCCTCAACCCTGACCTCAAAACGTCCCTGTTGGCAACGAATTCTGCCAATGGCGGTATTATCCGGATTGGTATAATAGAGACCTTTACGCTCAGGTTCCAGTCCAGTACCTGTCTTGTAAAATCAGATGCGAACCTTATGTTACGTCCTGTACGGGAAAAACCACTGACTGCATACAGGAACCCTGTAAGTATGCCTGTACAGGCAGGATCATCCAGGCCATAGGTGATGTCAATATCAAGATATTTCAATCGAAAAGCATATATAAAATCTTTGAAAAGCTTCAATATCGGTCTACCCAGATTAAAAAAATCCCCGATAAGCAGCATTTTCCGGAGTCCCTTGATCTTCTCTGGTTTTTTTGGTTTTTCTGGTTTCGGCGGCTTTTTTTTATATGATTTACTGATTATATGCCTGCCAAAAGCAAGAACTTCCATCTGCCTGTCTTTTATCGCATACCTGAACTTGAAAATTATCCAGCTTATGCTGAAATCCCCTTCTATTTTTCCTCCCGACCTTGTGGAATTTGCGTAAATCGTAACCGGGGATAACAGCATCACCAGCCCAATGGCTGCGATAATTACCAGTATCTGTGCGATCATCGGAACTTCAGATTCGATAGTTTATTTTTTTCAGGTCGTGGACGGTTCTTCTTTCCCGTGCTCCTCCCTGACGGATTTGTATTTTTCCATGATCTGCGGTATAACCTCTGCTAACCGGGAAATCACATCTTTTCCCTGGATGGAGAACAATTTCACGTCCTCCTTTGATACAACAAGGAAGCCGATAGGCTGGATGACAGCGCCTGCGCCGCCACCGCTTCCAGTGCCTTCATCGCCGGATTTCCCCTTTCCTTCACCGCCACCGCTCGCGAAGCCGAAACTTACCCTGGTAACTGGTATGATAGTTTTCCCTTCTATTGTTATACTCTCACCAACTACGGTTTTAGTAGATATCATGCTTGCTACTTTCTCGGTAACGGTCTTTAAAATCTCTTCTGTTTTCATATGGTTAAACCCCCTTAGTTTGATTAATATTGTATCTGATTTTATTAGTACTTAAATAAAACGTAGGTTTTTAGCGATGGCTTATCTTTGTTATGAGACAAATTCTAATCGCATCGATGCTTTTATTTACTTTTACCCTAATTAGTAATTTGGAGGAAGTATGGTATCAGAACCCGTAGAACCTGTTGTAAATATAATCAGTGAGCCTATAAACTCAGAAAATCCAATAGTCATTGAAGGTTTTCCCGGCATCGGTCTTGTGGGGAACATAACATGTCAGCACGTTATAGAGGAACTGGAAATGAAATACATAGGCTCGATAGACTCAAGGTATTTCCCGCCTCTTGCCGTACTTTTCAACGGTATCATCTATATGCCTGTGCGCATTTATGAAGCTGCAAAGAAAGACATAGTTGTGGTAATCTCGGACATACCCATACATCCTACGGCATCATACGATATCAGCAAGGCTCTGGTTGACTGGATGCAAAAAATCAGGGCAAAAACTATTGTTTCGATCGCAGGAATAGCTACAACAACAGGAGAACGCCGGGTTTTCGGGGGAGCTACAAATAATAAAATGCTGGAAAAGATCAAAGATAAAACGGAAATATTCCAGGTCGGGACGATCTCAGGTATTTCAGGCAGTATAATGACCGAATGTTTCCTTCGCAACCTGCCCGCCGTGAGCCTGCTTGGTGAAACCCCGGGACCGAATCCTGACCCAAGGGCAGCGGTCGAAGTAATAAAGGTCCTTAACAAGATATTTGATCTATCCATCAATACTGAAAAATTACTGAGCCAGGCAGAGCAGATAGAGCTTGAACTCTCCAAGCTTGCAGAGCAGGTAAGGACCACCGAGGCGCCTTCAATGCCGAAGAAAGAGTTCCCGATGTACGGGTGATATCATGCGATACGTCGTGTTGAGCGGAATATCGCAGCAGGTATTAAAAAGCCTTGAAACTAACAAGGTAAAAACCATCGAGATACGAAGCCCTCATAATTTCCTCTCGGCGCTTGAGACCAACGTCGGGGATGTGATCTTCCTGACATCAACAAGCCTTGAAGATGTAAGACCGGGCACGACCGGTATCATTGCAAAAATAAATGAAAAACAGATATCGATGCACAGAATGGTCCAGAGAACCGAGGATTTTTATGAGGAGGCGGAAGTCCAGATGGCGCGCCTCCAGCTCCAGATGAAAGGGCACGCAAGAGTGCGCCGCGCCGAGTGCTGCGCCATAGGGGAAGCTACGGTCGTAGATGCCGATGAAATGAAGTTTTTCGAAGGGAGATAATCCTCTCGATTTTTAATAAACCTGCGTGGAGTCGCCTTCTGCTATAAGCTCTGTCACTTCATCAACGAATTCCTGCATGTATTTATCCAGCTGATCCCTCCGCCGCCTGTTAGTATCTTCATCCGCGGGATACCTGTCAATCAGTCCTGAGAACTCGTTGTATATCTCCATGGTCTTGCTCATCATCGCTTCCTTCGTCTCGCCCGTTTCAGCCATGTGGACAATATAGCGGCGCAGGCGGATGCATCCCCTGTTTTTCCCGAAGCTTTTGTCAAAGAAGACCGGTATTCTCCATAATCCCCGCTCGACCACACCGCTTTTGGTTGAGGGGAAGAGCCTGACGATTTCAGGGTCTATGTTATCCGGTAGCATTGGAGTGATCCTTTAATGAAATATTTAATACTGGATAATATACAGAATCAGCCTAAATAAAAATAACGAAAGATGAAGATCTTTAAATCTTCATTATTTTTATTCGAACAGCATCTTATCCAGTTCCGGATCTATGGTCCAGTCAATGGCATTGAAGAATGCATCAATATAACCGGCTTTCTTCACCCCGTAATCAATCATGAACGCATGTTCGAAAACATCCATTATCAGGATAGGACTGGCTCCGCACAGATGACCGACATCGTGCTCATTTATCCAGGTATTGAAAAGCCGCCCCTCTATCATATCATAATACAGCACTACCCATCCTATGCCGCGCATTGAGCCTACGCCCCTGAAATCCTTTTCCCAGTCCTCGTATGACCCGAAATCTTCTACTATCTTTTTATACATATTCGTATTTTTATCGATGGGTTTGCCGCCTTTTGTCATGTTCCCGAAATAATATTCATGCAGCCTCATGCCGTTCCATTCCCAGCCGAACCTGCGCTTGAGCTCCGAGTATTCCGGCGTGCCTGCCTTTCCCTCTTTTAACATTGCGTTCAATGTATCGGCTAACTTGTTCGTGTTCGTCACATAACCCTGATATAACGTGAAATGGTTTTTTAACAACTGGTCGCTGAGACCTTTTGTTCCCAGCAGATGTTCAAAGTTCTTTGCTTCGTATGCCATGTTATACACCCCTGTAAATAATCATAGTCTCAAACCCTTTTATACTTTATTCACTCAAAAGAGACCATCCGCCAAACCCTTATAACCCTTTAACATTTCAATAGCTTTTTTCTCAAAACCTGTAACGACTGGAGCATATAAATGAGCCGCAGAGATGCTAAGGAAAAAAAGCTAACATTTTAACATCACTCTCTGTGTTCTCTGTGCCTCAGTGGCAAGTTTTTTCTGAAGCCCTGATTGTAACCTCCGCGTTCTCTGCGCTTCCGTGGCCAAAATAATCAGAAGCCACAGAGGCGCTGAGGCACAGAGAGCTTTTTGAAATATTCCTCTGCGTCCCAGCGCCTCTGTGGCGATTGTTTTTTACACAGGTCATGAAATTTAGGGCACTAACGGCAAATAATGATATAGGTATAACAAATATACATTGAATTAGCGGATGGTCTCTCCCTCAAAAGACTATATATCCCGGCGCTACGATGTTTATTCATGGACATCGCCTCTCTCAGGAGCAGGATAGGGCATCTCATCCATATACATTCTTCAGACTATGTTCCGCATATTCGCGGCTCCGGTTTCTCATGCGCGCGCTGCGGCTGGTGCTGCCGGAATAATTTTGATATAAAGATTACAGAGGACATATCGCGCCCATCCAATGCCATCTCGATTTTCCCTGGCGATATCAGGCGCATAATCAGGGGCACAGGATTTCAATGGGACGATGTCGCGCAGCCAGACATATATTCATGCCTATCCGACGGGGAGAACATATGGGCAATCGGATGGATATTACGGCGCAATGATGCCGGAGATTGTGTCTTTTATAAAAACAATGAATGCGCGATATATGATTGGCGCCCGATGATATGCAGGTGCTATCCATTTTTTATGGGCGAGCGAGATGTGGACATAATGCACTGCAAGGGGCTGGGGAATGAGATGACGCAGGAGAGGGCGGAAGAGATGGCGAGGATGCTGAAGAGGTATGAGATGAAGAAGCTGCGGAGTTATATTGGCATTATCGGGCAGTTAGGGGATAGACTGAGTTTTGCCAGCCTGCGGGCGCTGCCGTGTGATTATTCAGGGGATGTATTCGTTTGTGATGGAGAGAGGATTTCGAATGTGCGGCTGGCGTGCCGTTAATGAAGAATTCCTGCCGAGGCTTTATTGCAAGTTGTATTGCCGAGAAAAATAAAGATATGGTGAGCTTTTCTAACTTTAGGGAGTTATACAGGAGAAGCTTTATGGGCGAAAAACGATAGCAAGCCCTGTACACTTCAAATACGGGTTATGGTAAATTGTAGTTACATTTATGCGGTCATTATAATTTTTAGCATACTTTAAGTGATTACCGAATTTAAAGCTTCTAAATCTTACTCAATCTTTTGCCTTCATTTAACATATTACGTTTGCGCCACAAGTCACCCCCTAT